>JAKDMK010000459.1 GCA_030452365.1 Nitrococcus sp. | reverse complement strand
CCCCGGGGACGTGCTCACGGAGTCTTTGCAGGCGCGGGATCCCTTGCTGCGCGCAACCGCGCTGCGCGTGGCCGGATCGCTGGGCCGCGACGATCTCCTACCCGTGGCGCGGGCACAGCTGCAAAACGATGACGCCTCGGTGCGTTTCGCGGCGGCCTGGTCGGCGATGCTGCTCGGGGATCGCGGCGCGGCGCCGCGTGAGGCACTGGCGTTTATCGGAACGGACAGCCCGCGCCGCGCGGATATGGCGCTCAAGGTAGCGCTGCGCGCGCTATCACTGAACGAGGCGCTGCAGTGGCTCAATCACCTCGCCCGCCAGCCGGAAGCGCTGCGCCATGCGGTTGTGGCCTGCGGAATCGTCGGCGATCCGGTATGCATGCCATGGCTGTTTGAACAAATGCGTATCGCGGAGGTTTCCCGCGTCGCCGGCGAGGCCTTTGCCATGATCACGGGCGTGGACCTTGCCTTGGAGGACCTTGAGGGTGAGTGGCCCGAGGGCTTCGAGGCCGGTCCCACCGAGAACGCCGAAGACGAGGATGTGGAAATGGATTCGGACGAGGATCTGCCCTGGCCGGATGTAAGGCTCATCGCCGACTGGTGGTCGCGCAACCAAAACCGCTTCCCATCTGGCACGCGGTATCTGATGGGCAAGCCGGTTGCCGCCGAACACCTGCAATGGGTGCTGCGTCACGGGATGCAGCGCCAGCGCGAGGCGGCGGCGCTGGAGCTAAAGCTGCTGCGCTCTGGAGTGTCGCTGTTCGAGACGCGCGCACCGGGGCTTCGTCAACAGCGAGTGCTTGGACTCAAAGCGTGAGCGCCTGACCCGCCTGGCGAGAACGGCCTGCGCCGCTACTCATTTTACGTGCCCGCACAAAGCAGTATGCCAGCGTAGCTCCAAGCCGGGCTCGGTCGAACCCGCGCGGAATGGATCAGCGATCAGAAGATCAGCCACGGCCGCGAGATCATGGCCGATATAGACCAACGGCAGGCGCGTCCGCAGCCACGGGGGAACCCCCCTTTCCTGCAGCAGGCGCTTGAGGGCGCGCGCCTGACCACGAACCTGAACGCGTTCGCCGCCCTGGCGAAAGCGCACCTCGATCGGCGCCTGTTGCAGCGACTGCGCACGCAATCCCCGGCCAAGGCCCACCCGGGCCTCCAGTCGCCCCAAATTCGGGACGTTCAACGGCTGCGCTATGTCCCATGGCAGGCTGGCGGCCGGCGGTTCGGGCAGGCATGGCGGCAAAAGATAAAGCCGACCTCGGTAGCGGCGGATGCAGCCATCCGACCAGGCGAGCGAGGGTTGCCGGTCGCACGCAGCGCCAAGTAGATCCGCTAGCCCACGACGCAGTCGGCGCTCCGGCGGTGGCCGCCGAGCCTGTCCTCGAATCCACGTACGCAGGAGCTGCAGCCGTGGCGTTTCTCCCAGACCAGCCAGCGCGGCAACGGCAAGACTGTGCGTAGCGCCGAGCTCTGTGAGCTGCCGCCGCGCCCAGCACTCTGCCAAAATCGAGGCACTGCTTGCATGGCGGGCAAGCCGCGCCAGGCGCTGATCTAGCCCCGGCCAGCGCGTCTCGAGCAGTGGCATTATGCGCGCGCGCAGAAAATTACGGTCATGCTGATCACCGCGGTTGGCCGGGTCATCGACCCAGCTGAGCTCGTGGCGAGCGGCATAGGCGGCCAGATCCGCGCGGCGAAAGCCCAGCAGCGGCCGGATCAGACGCCCCGCGCCAAGCACTCGCTCGGCGGGCATTCCGGCAAGACCGTCGATGCCCGTGCCGCGCAGTATCCGCAGCAGAACGGTTTCGGCTTGATCGTCGGCGTGATGAGCGGTGGCGATACACTCCCGCGGAGCCAAAACGGCCGCGAAGACACCGTAGCGTGCCTCCCGCGCCGCCGCCTCCAAGCCCTCGCCGCGCGGGCGCACCGTAACCCGCTCGACCCGCAGCGGGATGCCGAGCATCGAACATCGGGCCCGACAATGCATCGCCCAGCGTTCGGACTCCGGATGCAGGCCATGGTCGACGTGCAAGGCGTGCACGGGCAACCCCAACGCGACCACGGCGTGCAGCAAGACCGTAGAATCATGTCCGCCACTGTAGGCGACCCAAAGCCGGGGCGCCTGCCGCCAGGGCTCAATGGCGGCGGCTAATGGCTCCACCCCGAAGCGGCCCATATCAGCCGTAGCGCCTGGTGCTATTCGCGGTAGCTGCCAAACTGCATGAGTCGCTCATAGCGCTGCTGCACCAAACGATCGACATCGATATCCTCCAGCTTGGCAAGGACATCCAGCAACGCCACCCGCAAAGCCTCGCTCATGGCGTTGTAATCGCGGTGGGCTCCACCAAGCGGCTCGGCGAGAACTTCATCGACCAACCCCAGCTTGTGCAACTGCTCAGCCGTTATTCCCATGGCCTCGGCGGCCTGCGCCGCCTTCTCCGGGCTCTTCCAGAGAATGGCGGCACAGCCCTCGGGAGAGATCACCGAATAGGTGGCGTAGCTCAGCATCAGCAGGCGATCGCCAACCCCAATAGCCAGCGCGCCACCCGAGCCACCTTCACCGATCACGGTACTGATGATCGGCGTGCGCAGCTGCGCCATAGCCTTGAGGTTGCAGGCGATGGCCTCGCTCTGGCCGCGCTCCTCGGCGCC
>JAKDMK010000458.1 GCA_030452365.1 Nitrococcus sp. | reverse complement strand
TGGCCGGCTGTTGGGCGCAACCCGAAGGGCCGGGGCCATTTTTCCGCAATCCTGCCCTAAGAGGTCCGTCCCTGGACCTCGCCCTGCGGGCCAGCCTGCGGCTGTTCGAAATCGCTCCCTGCGATTTCGTGCCGCTCGCTTATGTAGCTGGGCTACACTGCGCTCGCGGCGCCTTGTCTTGCGAAAAAATGGCCTCCGGCGCGGCGTCGTGGGTGAATGTCAACAGACCCTAGTCCCGAGGAACGCCTCGAACTCCTCCACCGGCAATGGCTTCGTATAGCAGAAGCCTTGCGCCCGGTCGCAGCCGAAGCCGGCCATGGCGCGGGCTTGGGCGATCTCCTCGGTGCCCTCGGCCACCGTCTCTAGGCCGAGGTTACGGGCCAGACTCGCGATCGCGGCGACGATCTGGCGATCGCTTTCGCTGCTCGACGCCCCCTGCACGAAGGATTTGTCGATCTTCAGATACCGAACGGGGAATTGGCGCAGATAGGCGAGCGAGGAGAAGCCAGTGCCGAAATCGTCGAAGGCGAACGAGACGCCCGAGCGATGCAGTCGCATGAGCTGATCAAGGTCCTGGGGCAGACAGCGCATTAGTACGCTCTCGGTGATCTCCAGACCCAGACGTTCGGCGCCAACGCCGTAGCGCCGCAACGCCTGCGTGACGGTGGCCTCGATATCCGACTCCATGAACTGCACCGCGGACAGATTGGCGAATACCGTCAGCCGCTGCCAGGGGCCGGGGCGCGCCAATAGCGCGCATACACGCTCTATCACCCAGGCGCCGATCGGCACGATGAGCCGCGTCTGCTCGGCGATAGGAATGAACTCCAGCGGCGAGACCAGGCCAAGTTCCGGATGCTGCCAGCGCAGAAGCACCTCCGCCGCGATCACGCGGCCGCTTGCCAGCTCGATTTGCGGCTGCACGGCGAGCGAGAGTTGGCCTCTTTCCAGCGCGGAGCGCAGCTCGGCCTCAACGGTGAGGCGCCGGCGGCCCGCGGAATCCATCTCCGGCTCAAAGACGCGGTACGTCGACCTGCCGGCGAGCTTGGCTTGGTACATGGCCATGTCCGCGTTGGACAACACCTGATCGGCGTCCTCGCTGTCATCATCGTGAACGAATACACCGATACTGGCGGTGACGGCAAGCGGCATCCCATCGATTTCCAAAGGGCGTTCGAACTGCTCCAGAAGCCGGTGCACGAAGGGCATGACGGTGGACTGGTCCGTCACGTCCTCGATCACTACGCCGAACTCGTCCCCGGACAGACGGGCCAGGTAATCCCCGTGGCGCAGAGCGCCGGCGAGACGCCCGGCGACTGCGATGAGCACTTTGTCGCCCGCTTCGTGGCCACGGCTGTCATTGATGTCCTTGAAGCGATCGAGGTCGATGAAGAGGACGGCGAATTGGCTGTGTCTACGTCCGGCGCGGGTTAGCGCCTGGCCCAGGTGCTTTTTGAACTCGCGCCGATTGGGCAGCTCGGTGAGATCGTCGTGGCGAGCCAGATACTGGATGCGCTCCTTATCGCGCTTTTGCTCGGTGATGTCCTGGGCCGTGCCCTGGATATAAAGCAGCTCGCCCGCATCGTTGCGCACGGCTCGTAAGTTCTGTTCGACCCAGAGCCGCTCGCCCGTGGCTGGCCGATAGCACTCCGAGATAAAGCGTTCAACGTATTCCTGCTCGCCGAGCAAGCGTTTAAGAGTCTCGCGGCGTCGTGGGTCGACGTAGCATTGCGTTGCGATGTCACTAATTGCGGCAAGTGCCTCTTGCTCTGTGGTGTAGCCCAGCATGTGCACCATTGCGGGATTGAGCTGTATGAAGCGCCCCTCCCACGTGGAGCGGTAGATCCCCTCGACGGCATGCTCAAAGATCGTGCGATAGCCGGCCTCGGCCTCGCGCAAGCGCTGCGCATGCTCCCGCAGCGATTGTTCCGCCTGCTCGCGGCGCAGCGCGATGCCCGCCGTGGCTGTAGCCATCTCGGCCAGCCGTCGATCCCACTCGCTCGGTTCTTTGGGGACGTCGAAGCACAGGAATACGCTGCCAGGCGGCAAGGCTTCGGCCGCGACGATCGGCAAGGAATACCCGGCACGGATCGCGTGCGTCAGGCAGAGCGACCGCCACTCCTCATGCCAGCGCGGATCGTTTGCGACGTCGGCGCAGACCACCGGCGCACCGCTTACGACGACCTGGGTGCAGGTTCCGACCCAGCCGGCGCCGAGCGGGACGTTTAGAAGCGCCTCGGCGAACTTTGGAAAGCGCGGCGCGATGACTCGTGTGAAGCAGGAGCGGTCAGTGGCGGCCATCAGTACGCAGGCGCGCACCTTCGGGTCCAACCGCTCGATGCCCAGGCACAACTCGTTCAGGCAGTGCCCGAGCGGCTCGCCTCGGGCAATCAGCTCAAGGAGGCGGTTCTGCTCCTCGACCAGCGCCTCGCTGCGTTTGCGCTTGGTAATATCCAGAGCCACGCCGGCCATGCCCACGACTTCGCCGTCGCCGTTCCTGATCGGCGAACTGCTCATGCTCACCCAGACATGCGAGCCGTCGGGGCGAATGTAGCGCTTGTCCAAGAGGTACGGCATACCTTGCCTGACGCCCTTCTCGAACAGCGGCAGGTTGATGGCCAGATCATCGGGAGGAGTGATGTCCTGCAGACGCAAGCC
>JAKDMK010000457.1 GCA_030452365.1 Nitrococcus sp. | reverse complement strand
GCCGGCGGCTGCGGTAGAAGCTGTACCAGTTGGCGAAGTTCTGCGTTTCATCGGTATTGCCGGGGCCAGAGGTGGTCGAGACGATTACCTGGTCGTAACAGGCATTGTCGGCATAGTCGTTGGTGACGTTACAGCTAGTGGCTGCCGAGTTGGTATTGCTGGAATCGAACACCGAGTAGAATGCGGGCCAAGTTTGGTTGCTTCCCCAAAGATCTTCGGTTACATAGTCAGTGCTCAAATCTTTGCCGCAACCGGACGAAGTAATCCCGTTCCTGCACGCGTCAGTGAATGAGGTGCTAAAGGGTGTGCCGTCGGCGTGTAACGGCGGCTCATAAGTGACGTTCGGGTTGTAGGCCACGCCGTTATAGATCGATGAGTAGAACCGTTCCTGCCCATCGCCGTCTCGGTCATCCGGCATAAAGTCCCACCCCATACTGCCGGAGTCGTCTAGGGTGACAAGGAGATTTGGCTTAACGCCAAACTTTAAAAACAAAGGCTTCGTGCTCAGATCCAGCGTCGCGGCGCGCGGCGCGCCTTGTGCCCCCAACATCAATGCCGTAGCGGTCAGCCCCATCGCCCCTAACCGTTTGATACCCTGTAAGCGTTGCATGACTCGTTCCCTCGAATCGATTGGATTGCCCGATCCCGGGCAAATCGTTGCGCTCGTCGTTTAGTTCTTCCAGGTCCGCACGGTGGATTGGAGTACTCGCTGCGTGCTGCCCTGGGGGCCGAACCCCGCCGCGGTCGCTCGATAGAAATGCGGTCCGATCCGGTGCGCGCGGTCGTTGGCATCTACGATATCACCGCTCGGGTCATAGCTTAGGTACTCGACCAGAAAGTGCGGATCCGCCGCCAAGGCGGCGTACTCCTGCGTCCCCGTGCCGTACTCCCGCGCGTTACCGTCCCACCACGACATGTCCTTGTTTTGCGGATAGCTCTCGGGCTTGTTGACCTCCCAAAGGTCGCAGGGGTTACTAGAGCAGGACGACACCGCCGGAGGCGGGTCGTAAAGATCGATATCATCCATGACCCATTCCTCCCCTTCGCGCAGCGCCGCTTCCGCCGCCTGCAAGGCGAGCGTGCCTCCGCGCGCGTTGCCGGCCATCTTCTCTTCGAGCGAGACGCCCTGCATCGCCGTGATGCCGATCAGGGTCATCACCAACAAAAAGAGTAGACTGACCACCAGCACCGAGCCGTTTTGGGCTCCTCCCATGCTCTGAGCCCCTGATGCGCATCTGTGTTTATCCATCGTGTTTACCCATTAATTGAACATCGTGCTGCGCAGCGAGCGGTTGCGCGCCGTCGCGGTGAAAGTGAATACGTTGCGCAGATAGCGCCCGTTGGCCGGATCCACGGTTTCATCAAGCAGCGTGTAGGTTGCGGTATCTGCCTGCGTAGTCGCCGGCGCCACCGAGCTCACCAGCAGGGCGACGCGCACGCTGAGCACATTGGTGAAGTCCGCGACCGCGCCGGCGTTGGCGTAGTTGTCGACCGAGCCGTCGGCGTCGGTGTCCACGCCGTAGAGCACCTGCATGTTCTCGACGCCGGCGACCAGTTCCACTGTGTCGCCGAGCTGCTGGACATAGAGGCTGTAGATGGGGTCGCCCGCCTCGTTGTCGCGGTTGGAATCGGCGACATAATAGGTGGTGGACTCGAACGCCATCACCTGCGCATCGCTCTGGTAGGCCTTGGACAGGCGGTTGACCGTGTTACCGCTGGCATGGGCGATGGTGATCTTGCCGTCGGGGTTGGATACGTTGGTCGCGCGGAAGATATCCGCGTCCGCGCAATCGGTGATCATGAGGATGTCGTCCGCTTCAAAGCCTGCCGGGTTGCCGTCAATCTGGATATTGGCGTTATCTGAATCCATATTGCCGGTCAGATGCGCGTTGACGGCTGATGCGCCGCGGATGGTGAGACTGTCGCTGCCGGTAACGGCGCCGAGGGTATTGGTGGCTGCAAGATCGTTCTCACCCAGAAGAATATGGGCGGAGTCATAGAGGTTCAGATCGTTCGGAGGATCCTCGACGATCACGTTCGGCTCGATTTTGTCGAGCGTCATGCAGCCCTGGTAACCCGCCATGCGGATGTCGCCGGCGAGGATGTTGGCGGCGAATCGGCCTGTTTCCTGCAGCCGCGCCAGGCCCTCGTTCATGCGATAGGAGGCCTTGGCGCTCATGAAGACTTGCAATACCGCGCCGAGCAGCAGCAGGCTCAAGGTGAGCGCCACCATGATCTCGACCAGCGAGAAGCCGCTTGTATATTTGGGGAAGGATTGCCGCGCCATGGTGCTCAGAACTCCGTTTGGAACTGAAACTGGGTTGCATTGGTGACGGCCGTGCCGCTGCGATCATCTGCGCGATCGGCGCGCGAGTCGTCCCAGCTGATGCTAACGCTCACCGTGTTGTCGCTATTCACTCGCACGGTCGCGCTGGCTCCCGGCAGCGCCAGCACATTGTTGCCCCACTGGTTGAGATCGATGTCCGCCTGGGTAGAGCTGCTGGTGATCGACGGCAGGTCACTAGCGTCATCGATCGTTGTATCGATCGTTGGGTCGCTCGTTGTGTCGTTGTATTTGTTGTAATCGCCCGCCTGCGCCTGCGCCCGGTTGGCGCGCATGCGATCGAGGATGTCGTAGGCCATGATGGTGGCCTGCGAG
>JAKDMK010000456.1 GCA_030452365.1 Nitrococcus sp. | reverse complement strand
AATGCGAGAGGCCGCGTGCTGCGATTGAAGGGAAAATGCTTCTGGCGCCCAACGCTTGAGGTAACCGGCGCGAGCCCCGCGTAGCGGGGTGAGCGTCCGGTTGACCGAGTAGTTGGACGAAGCCGCTACGCGGCAGGCAAAGGCGGCTCGCCCGGGAATCTAAAATGTAGCCTCACCCCCTCGTTTCCGAGGGCACTCCGCCAAGAGCAGATGAGGCTACGCGACCATGAAAGCAGCTCCCGATGTCACATTCAAGCAACGCTACGACACGCATCTCAAACGCCTGCGGCTGCAAGGGCTGCAGCCCAAGACCATTGCGGCCTACGCACGCGCGATCCGCCACCTGGGGGACTACTTCGATTACCGCATCGATGACCTCAGCGAGGCGCAGCTGACCGACTACTTCACCGATTCGCTGCAGGGCCGTTCCTGGAGCACGGTGAAGCATCGCCTGTACGGGTTGCGGTTCTACTACCAGCACGTGCTGCACCAGCCGTGTCCGGCACCCGACCTGATCAAACCGCCGAAGGTGCAGCGGCTGCCCGACGTGGTGACGGTGGCCGAGGCCGGTCGGTTGTTTCGGGCGACGCGGGTGGTCAGTTACCGGGTGTTGTACTTCACGCTCTACAGCCTCGGGCTGCGTTTGGGCGAAGGCTTGCGCCTGGAAGTGGGCGACCTCGATGCGGTGCGTCGACGCGTCCACGTACGCAACGCCAAGGGCAACAAGGACCGACTGGTGCCGCTGCCGGCGGTGACGCTCGCGGTGTTGCGCCGGTTCTGGCAAGTCCACCGCAACCCGGTGCTGCTGTTTCCCAGCCGCCAGGGCGGGGCCGGTGCGGCCATCCACGCCAGCTCGCCGCTCGATCGCGGCGGCGTGCAGGCCGCCTTGCGCCGGGTGGTGGCCGAATGCGGGGTAAAAAAAACATCACGCCGCACAGCCTGCGCCACAGCTACGCCACGCACCTGATCGAGGCCGGCGTCGATCTGCTCGAAGTCCAGCAGATTCTCGGCCATCACTCGATCCTCACCACCGCCCGGTACACCCACCTGACCGACCGGACCGGACAGCGCGCCATCGAGCGCATCGACGCGTTGATGAACGGCTTTGCGATCACCTGGGGCGTGCGGTCATGACCGCCCTGGCCACGGTCATCGACACCTTCGGCTCCGACTTGCTCGCCCGCTACGGCGACCGCTTGCTGCCCAGTCAGCGCCACGCGCTCACCGCGATGCAGCACTGCCGCACGGCACTGAGTGCGCGCCTGCAAGTGCAGTGCACGGACTGTGGCAGTCGGCGCTTCGTCCCGCACTCGTGCGGCCATCGCAGTTGTCCGCATTGCCAGCACCACGAGTCCGAGCAATGGCTGCAACGCCAGCTTGCGCGGCAGGTGCCGGCCGCGTACTTCCTCGTGACCTTCACCCTGCCGGCGGAACTGCGCAGCGTCGCGTGGGCGCATCAGCGCTGCGTGTACGACGCCATGCTGCGCGCGAGCTGGGAGACGCTGCGCAGCTTCAGCCAGAACGATCCGCGCCTCAAGGGCACCCCCGGCGCCATCGCCGTGCTGCACACCCATTCACGCCGGCTGGATTACCACCCGCACGTGCACGTCGTGATGCCGGCGGCGGCCATCGATGCCAAGCGCCGTCTATGGCGTACCAAGCAGACCCTTGGTAAATCGCCGTACCTGTTCTCGCATCAGGCTTTGGCCAAGGTGTTTCGCGCCAAGCTGCTCGCCGCCCTGGCCGAAGCCAGGATCCCGGTGCCGCGGCATCCCGCGAAGTGGATCGTCGATTGCAAGCACGTCGGCACCGGAGCCAAGGCGCTGGCGTACCTGGGCCGCTACCTTTACCGCGGCGTGATCCGGGAAAAAGACATCCTCGCGTGCCGCGACGGGCAGGTCACCTTCCGCTACCAAGACAGCACCACCAAACGTTGGAAGACCCGCACCCTGCCGGGCGCCGACTTCCTGTGGCTGCTGCTGCGCCATGTCCTGCCGCGGCGCTTCCGGCGCGCCCGCAACTTCGGCTTCCTGCATCCCAACAGCAAACGCCTGCTGCGGCTCGTCCAGCTGCTGCTCAAGGTCAATCTCGCCGCCGCCACCGCCTGGTTCAGGCCCCGGCCCACGCTGACCTGTCACGCCTGTGGCGGCAGCATGCACGTCATCGCTACGCGTCTTCCACCCGCGCAAGCAGGACCCGATCACCCGCCCGCTGGAGCCAGCGGATGCATGGCTATGTAAGCGTCACCGCCACGACCCAGCAGCCCGTGGAATCGGTTCCCGCAAGCCGCGAAACGCCCGTGCTTGAAATCCACCGAAAACCCGCGCAATACCCGCCCGATTCGCGCATCCGCGGCATGCCCGCATTGCCTCACGCCCCGCCACAGACATTCGCCAGACCCAATCGCACCCGCGAACGCTGACCTGCGAAAAGCTATCTGCATATAAACCACGGTCCGGACCGGGCTTGTCCAACAAACGGTTCAGATCGCGGCTCGCTCCGCTCACGCGATCTAACCTTATTCGTTAGGCGCTTTTACGACGCTCACTGCTCTACCTGCCACATAAATTGCTTTCCATCGTATGTGACATCAACGACAAGCTTCTCCTCTTGGCCATTGTCGGCGACTTTCAGCAGACCTTGGTATTGCCTACCCGTCT
>JAKDMK010000104.1 GCA_030452365.1 Nitrococcus sp. | reverse complement strand
CCAAGACGATGAAGGAAAAACGCGCCGACAAGGCTGCCAAGAAGAGGGGCTAATATTACCCTAGGAGCCTGTCTGACGATCATCATTTCGTGCAGGCCGGGTTTGCCAAGGAACCATGAGCTTCGAGCGTAGTAACTTTCGTAGGATGGGTAGAGCGCAGCGAAGCCCCAGTATCAGCGAGAGGATGGCTCATGGCCTATCAACATATCCTTGTCGAGTCTCGCGATCGGGTCGGTATCATTACTCTGAACCGGCCGGAGGCTTTGAACGCCTTGTCCGATGCGCTTATGACCGAGCTCGGCCAAGCCATCTCCGATTTCGATGCCGACGACGGGATCGGCTGCCTCGTGCTCACGGGCAGTGACAAGGCTTTCGCCGCCGGGGCCGATATCAAGGAGCTGCTCGGGCAGGATTTCTTTGGCGTATTCCGCCGGGATTTTCCCAGCGCCGCCGGCTGGAGCGCCGCGCTGCAGGCACGCAAGCCCATTATTGCCGCGGTAGCCGGCTATGCTCTGGGCGGGGGTTGTGAGCTGGCAATGGCCTGCGATCTGATCATCGCCGCCGACAGCGCACGCTTTGGCCAGCCGGAGATCACCATCGGCACCATGCCGGGAGCGGGTGGCACGCAGCGGCTGGCTCGGGCCGTCGGTAAGGCAAAAGCCATGGAGCTGTGTCTAACCGGACGTCTGATGGATGCCGCGGAGGCCGAACGTGCCGGCTTGGTCGCCCGTGTCGTACCGGCGGCCGAGCTGTTGGCGCAGGCAGTGCAGACGGCCGCCTCGATTGCATCACACTCGCTGCCCGTGACGATGATGATCAAGGAGGCGATCAACCAAGCCTTCGAGACCGGGCTGCAGGAAGGGCTGCGCTTTGAGCGCCGGCTGTTCCAGTCCACTTTCGCTACCGAGGATTGCAATGAGGGCATAGCTGCCTTCGTGGACAAGCGCGCGCCGCGGTTCAAGCACCGTTGAGCCGGTGTGGCTTCGCTGTGGTCCGAGTGCCGCAACTGGAATAACGTGCGATGGCGCAATCTTTTTCACTGTTGTTATCACTGAGTGGGGCCGCTCGCCGACGCGTCACCATCGTGGCGCTGTGCGCCATTGCCGGGCTGGTGGCGATGAACTTTCTCGCTTACGCCTTGCGGGATCGGCTTCCTGCCGGCGTCCCCGCGGTCGCTTTGCAGAAGTTCCTGTTGGATGGGGAGCAAAACGTGCCCACCTGGTTTTCGTCCATGCTGCTGTTCACGACCGCGCAATTGCTTTGCGTCATCGGCATAACAGCCCACGCGCAGCAGCGCCGCTTCGCCTGGCACTGGCTGGCGCTGGCGGGCATCTTCGCCTTTATGTCGATGGATGAAGTCTCCGCGTTCCATGAACTGCTCATCGTGCCGGTGCGCGAGTGGCTGCACCTGGGCGGCGTGTTTTATTTTGCCTGGGTGTTGCCGGCAATGGTTCTCTGCGCCATTTTGGCGATAATTTACCTACCTCTGGTGCGCAGTCTGCCCGCGCAGTTTCGTTGGGGCGTGGTACTTGCCGGTGCGATCTACCTGGCCGGGGCGATTGGAATGGAGCTGATCGGCGGCGCGATCGCCGACTCCTACGGTCTACCGAACTTCGCCTATTTCCTATCGACCACAATTGAAGAAACGCTAGAGCTGTTGGGGATAGTCGGATTCATACACGTGCTCATCTGGCAGGTAAGTCAGCCCAGCGCCGAGACGGCGTCGGCCGTGGAACCTCCCTCAGAACGGGTCCGGCCATATAGCCATCCGCGAAAGTCAAACTAGGTGCCATTCGCATCTGATCGCACTATTCAACATCAACTCTCTTCCGGATGGCACGGCTCCAATTCAGCAAACCGAAAATGCAACGCCGGGCTATCGCCGGCGGAGTGGCGGAGTGGCGGAGTGGCGGAGTGGCGGAGTGGCGGAGAAGTATAGTAGCGTATCGTACTACCTTTTACTATGAGGCCACACATGGCAACGGCAACCTCTATCAAGCTCGATGATGAGCTGAAAGGACGAGTGCAGCAACTCGCCGATGCCCGTCGGCGCACTGCGCACTGGATCATGCGCGAGGCCATCACACAGTACGTCGAGCGCGAGGAGAAGCGGGAAGCTTTCAAGCGAGACGCACTACACGCGTGGGAGGAATATCAGCGGACGGGGCAGCATCTGACGATGGAAGAAGCTGACACATGGCTTGCGAAGCTTGAAGCCGGCGAGAATGCGGAGATCCCCGATTGCCACAGCTGAGATGGACCCCGTCCGCCTTGGCGGACGTGCAGCGGCTCTACCGCTTTCTCGCGCCCGAGAATCCCGACGCCGCACGCCGAGCGGTCAAGGCGATTCGCTCGGGCGCGAAAATCCTCGCGCATCAACCCCATCTCGGCCGGCCGCTTGAAGGCATGGAGCCAGAATTCCGGGTGTGGCTAATCGACTTTGGAGGCGCTGGCTATGTCGTCCTGTACCGCTTGGACGGCGGGGCGCCGCTCATCCTGGCCGTTCGCCACCAGAGGGAGGCCGGGTATTCAGATGGCCAGCCACGTTGACTGGCGTCTTGCCTATGTTTCACACGGCAAGCCCACGCTCGTGCGCCCTGCCACCACCGATGGGCAGTGCGCTGTCGCACGGAAAATACGGCTGCAAGCAAGATTGAGCACGCGCGGTGGGGTGAGATCAAGTTACCACCCACGAAGCCTATTGCGAAAATAGCTCATCGAGAGCCAGCGCGGCAGCCGGGTTGTCCTTGGCTATGTATTCCCGAATCTCTTTCCGATCGAGGTCCGCCCGTATAGTCCAAACCAGCCTCACGATTCGGCGCTGGATAGCTTGCGCCGCGTTTCAGCCCTCCAAGCAGCGGCCTCGGCTTTTACAACCTCACCCGTCACCAGGGTTCCCTTGTGTAGGCAGAATTTACTGATCAGCCGCAGCCACATTCGGTCTCCGATCCTGGTCACGGGTCTCATGACTTGATGCAAAATCATCGTTATATACCGTGCTCTATCGCGCAGCTGAAATCGCTTTGTATCATGCACTTGGCGCTCTGCCCGAGCCGACGTCCACCCACAAATTCTGCTGAGGAGCCAAAGAAGAACTCGTACAAACCATGCGACTTGCTGGTTGCAGGTCGCTGGCTGAAATCGAACCCGAAATGGTCAGATCGGCCTAAGTAGCTGTTGAATAACTTCACGAGTTGTTAAGCTTTCGTAGTGTAATCTGCTGAACGATAGGCATCATGTACCCGAGCGACCTAACCGATAAAGAATGGCGCTTGCTCAAAAACCTCATTGATAAACACAGCCCGCAGCCCGAACAAGGCGGGGTGCCAGTGGCGCCAACTGCCCAAGGACTTTCCGCCGTCGGAGGCGGTATAGGGTTAGTTCCCCCGCTGGCGCCTCTCGGGCCTGTGGCAACGACTGGGTATTACTATTACGGCACACAGGACCTGTTAGCAACACAGGGCTTGACTCATCGCTATATATTCCATAACATAACGTTGGTGTGCGCCAACACGCGCAGTTTTCTCAGGGTCAACGACTTCGCAGATGCCTGAGCCGATGTTTGAACTTTTTCTCGTCGTGGCAGTCACAGCCGAAGCGGCTTTTTTGGCCACTTAACAAAGCGATAAGCCGCAATGCAGATGAACATCAGCGCTCGTAACGCTCTAAGAGGCAAAATCCTAGAGGTCAACGAGGGTGCCGTCAACGCGGAGGTCGTGATCGAGCTGTCGGGGGGCGCCAAGGTCGTCTCCGTTATCTCCAAAGAATCCGCTAATAGGTTAGGACTTGCGTCCGGAAAACAATGCTACGCCGTGATCAAGGCCACCAACGTAATGGTGGCCGTTGACTAAAAATAATAATCGTCGAAAGGCCGCCGTAGGAGATCTCCGGCCTGCCTTGCTTTTGGCAAGGGATAGCAACCCGGGGACAGGGATTTCCGGCCACAGGAACCTCCGGGGACAGGGATGTCCACTTTTAACCACCGATCCGGCCAGCCCGTATCCACGTGCGTTCCCATTACACCGCGATCAAGGCCACCCCGGCCACCATGAGCGCGCCTGCAGCCAAGTGCCTGAGCAGGTTTTGCTCGCCGAAGAGCAGTGCGCCATAGAGCACGCCAAAGAGAATGCTGGTGCGTTTCACCGAGATCATATAAGCGGTCTCGACCCGCTCGAGCGCCATAAAATGGGTGACAATCATGGCCGTGAACAGACCTGCGATCAGAAGATGGATCAACAGCTTGCGCCCGAACACATGCAGTGTTCTAGGTTTGGTCAGAGCGAACAGCGTCAGGCTCAGCAGACCCAGCAGGACGAAGTACAAAGCCGCAAAGCTCAACGGCGGCGCATATTGCAGCTCGATCTTGCCGATCACCGAGGTCACACCGTAGATGATCGCCACTGCGAGCATCATACGGGATCCACGATTGCTCAAGATTGCGCGCAAAGGCTTGAACCCTCCGCGCCACCCGCGCCTCCCGACGGCCTCGAGATTGAGGAGGTAGGCGCCGCCGACGGCCAGAATGATGCCGATAAGGCCTTGTACCGAGACCTGCTCGTCCAATAGCAGATAGCCCATTAGAGTCGTGAACACCGGGGTAAACGCGAGATACGGCATGGTGAGCGACAACGGAGCATCGCGAATCGCCTGCATATAGAGCAGCATGGCGATGATCTCCAGCGGCAAGGCCAGCGCGAGCCAACCCCAAAATGCAAGCGGCACTGCCGGCAGTGGATTGAAGTACAGCAGTGGGGCCAGGAGCAGTGCGGAATATGCAAACCGCACCAGCACCATTTCGGGCGCCGAGTATTGTCCCAGGAATTTCTTCGAGCAGGCGTCCGCCGAGGCCAAGCTGAGCGCGCTAAGCAAGGAGAGCGAAAGCCAGTCCATGGCCACGATGCCCTGCGGTCAGAGGCTCTATCCCGCGCGCTGGCTCGCGGCTCCGACTCATATGAGTGGCAGCGGCTCTGGAACACCCGAGAATCGACGTAACAGCAAATCGAGATCTTGGCGGGCGAATGTGTAGCCGGCGGCGTGCGTCGTGCGCTCCACGTCGTGGCGTAGCCGAGACAGCATTGCCAAGTGCCGCTCGCGCTCGAGACTTGTGAAGTCGTTCGGCCCCGGCGAGGGTTGCACCTCAAGCAGCAGCTCACCACGGTGCCAGGCAAGCTTGTAAGGCTGGTGGATGATATACACGGGGGTGCCTCTCGCGACGTGGTGGAAGAGGCTCGCGATGTCCTCAGGGTAGAGCCGCACACAACCGTGCGATACACGCATCCCAACACCATAAGGCTTGTTGGTGCCGTGAATCAGGTAGCCCGGCATATCCAGCAGCAGTGCGAACTGGCCAAGCGGGTTGTCCGGGCCTGGCGGTACGATACCCGGTAGCGGGTCTCCGTTGGCGGCATGCTCGGCACGAATGGCTTCTGTCGGATACCAGGCCGGATGCGCTATCTTGTCAACGACCACGGTATGGCCGAGCGGAGTGCTCCAGTTCTGCCGGCCGAGGCCAACTGGATGGGTTACCACCTGCCGGGCCTTGCCCTTGGCTGCCGGTGGATAATAGTACAGCCTCAGCTCCGGGACATTGACGACGATGCCGTCCCGGGGGGCGCTGGGGAGAATGAATTGCCTGGGTATCAGCACCCGTGTGCCGGCACCTGGCAACCAGATATCGACGTCGGGGTTTGCCAGGACCATGTCCCAATAGCCCAGATTGAAGTACCGACCGATATCGAGCAGCGTGTCTTGCGCACACGCGCTTACCCAATGGGCATGGCCGATCAGCCGGTTCCCATCCGGGGGTAAATCGTAGGTGGAAAAATCACTCTCGCTCTGGCGTGCAATCTCGCCGGCAGCGCCCTCATCAATCGTGCTGGCACACTCGAAGGAGGCGAGCGCGCTCGATTCGCCAATGGCTCCAACCAGCATACCGCCGGCGACCCCTGCCAGCCGGCGCAGGAATTGCCGGCGGTGCATGTCGGCATCATCCCTGAACTTCAAGCTTGTCAACCATAATCGCAAGAATTCCTGCGTGACCAACCGATATGCGAGCGCCTGTTGCCATTTACCACACCGCCCCGGCAGTAGCCATTATCGTACGCTGCGGTATCACGCGAAGTCCTTGCCAATCAGAAAACCGCGCCAGGTCACTCCGCCATCGATCGTGAGAAACCGCAATACGCTGTCGCTGCCTGCGGCGCTGCCGATCGCCGGCGCGGTGCCGTCCGGCCATCTGACCGACTTCGGCCAGTTGATGCTGCGCCCACCGGTCTCGTCCTGGGTGAGGATAAGCGTGACGGATCCGGCCTTGTCGGCATCGGGCGCGCTCTCGAACGTGAGATTCTTGATATCGTCGTTCAGTGTGACCAAGAACACATTCGCCACCGAGAGGATTATCTTCAGGTTGCCGCGGAGGATCTTCGGCTTTGCCAGAGTCTCGGCATAGGCCTTGATGGCGTTGCGCTGCATCCGCAGGTCGCCGGTCATGGGTACGCTGCCATCGCTTTTGAAGTCGTCCAACGAGAGCACCAACAAGGCACGCTGGTCGATCGAATCGGTAATGGCCTCCGCACTGGCCATGATCCGCCGCAGCGGAACATGCCCTTTGGTAAAACCGGTCTTGTTGACGCAAACCTTTCCTTCCCGATTGATCTCGACGTAGTTGGTCGCGGAGGGATAGATTGGCAGCGAGCCGGCGGATACCACGGTGATTGTGGTCATGTTGCGCAGTATACCCGCCCGGTATCCCCAAACGAGGCCACGGGTGGCCGCCGGGTCTTCGTCAAAGTCGCTGAACCGGGCGCCGACCGTGGAGTGTGCGAGTGTGTCTGTGCTCATAAGCGTTGCCTCATCTGCGTAGCCACTGCCGCTTGCCTCCTTTATGTTGTTTGCCTGTCGCCGCACGCCAACTAGGGGCGACCACGTCTCCGCCACGGCCGCAGGGCGCACCCGTGCCAATCATCCGGTTTCGCCTAGCACGGGCAATGGCCGAATCGCCCGACTACTATGGCACCCGATTGTTGCCGAGGCGAATCGTCTTGTACAAGCCCCGGCTGCCGGCCTCGGTGCGGCGATGTGTGCGGCACGATGACGCCGGATTGGATCTGCGTGATAATGGGCGTACTTTTGCGGGGTTTCACAGCCGGAACATCTCTCTACTATTATCAATATCTCTCTACTATTATTAATGGCGATTGGTCGGAAACGATAGAGGAGGGCCTATGGACAAGATGGACGAACTCACCGGGCTGATGGTCCCGATCGACGAGCTTACCGGGCAGACCAAGAACTTTGCCGTGGAATGCTACGAGAATAAAACCATGGAAGAGCTGCAGAAGCCACACAGCCCCGATGAGGCCGACCCCGAGGAATGCAAGCTATGGCGGGTTAGCCCACGTCATTGGAGCCTCGCGATGGACGCGGCGCTGAAATGCCGCATGATGGCTGCCGACGAAAAGAAATAGGAAACCACATGATGCTCGCCCGAGCCCGGGACGGCTCGGGTGGTTACCGCTGGGCGAACCGACCACCACGCGCGCTCATTCGGCGGGTGTAGTGCGGGTCGGATGGACAAAGGTTCCCCTGCTGCCGTCAGGCGATATTTTTGTCGGCTGCCGTCGGATTGCATTGCGGGATTGTGCTTGGCCAACCATGCATCGAGACGGCGGGCCATGGACAAAAGCTACTTGTAGAACACAATAGGGGGACGGTATATAGTTGTGCGGCCGCGCTACCGATGCGTCATAGTGCTATAACGGCTGGC
>JAKDMK010000103.1 GCA_030452365.1 Nitrococcus sp. | reverse complement strand
GGAGTAGAGCCTGGGGGGAGGAGAGTGACATGTCCCTGCACGAGACCCCGTCCAGGGACGGCGTCGGCCGCTGGTACGATCTCTTCTCGCGCGGAACGCGGGATTGGCTACGTCATAACGAGAAGATCCGCGAGGCCGTGCGGGAGCAGCTCCCCGATCTGGTTGCCGGATCGGATGTACTCTCGCGGCCGGATAATCGGACGGTCAAAGTGCCCGTCCGGTTCATGGAACACGCTCGTTTCCGGCTGCGTAACCCTGATACACGCACCGGGGCAGGACAGGGCAAGGCCAAGCCTGGTGACGTCCTGCGCCCCGCCCAACCGGTGCGACCCGGACAGGGAAAGGAAGGCAGTGGCGAGGGTGAGGGCCAAATCACCTTTGTGTTGGAACTCCAAATCGATGACATCCTCGACTGGCTCTGGGACGAGTTGGAGCTGCCCAACCTGAAGCCCCGCGCCGGCACCCGCATCGAGGAGGATACCTTTGTCCGCGAGGGCTGGGATCGGCGCGGGGCCCGCTCACGTCTGGATCGACGGCGCACCATGAAGGAAGCGATCAAACGCCGCGGGGCACAAGGGCCAGAGGCCATCCCCATCACTAACGATGACTTGCGCTTCCGGCAGCTCGCCCGCCGCCGGCGTCCGACGACCAATGCCGTTGCCTTCTTCCTGCTCGATGTCTCTTCGAGCATGGACGAACACTGTCGCAAACTGGCCAAGACCTTCTTCTTCTGGGCCTTGCAGGGCATCCGCCGCCAGTTCTCCAGTATCGAATCCGTATTCATCGCCCATACGGTGGAGGCGTGGGAGTTTGAGGAGGAGAACTTCTTCCGCGTCCACGGTCAGGGCGGCACCAAGAGTTCTTCGGCCGTGCACAAAGCACAGCAGATCCTGGACGAGCGTTACGATCCCGCCCTCTACAACTGCTATCTCTTCTACGCGACGGATGGACACAATTTCAGTGAGGATCGCCAGCGCGCCAGCGAGGCACTGATGCGGGTCGCGCCGATCATGAACTTTTTGGGTTATGTCGAGGTCTCGCACCAGAATCACCGGCGGTTGGACACGGAAGTGGCAGGGATCTGGCGCGGGCTTGCCGCCAATGGATGGCCGGTGGGCAGTTACTCGCTGACGCGCGAGGCCGATATTTGGTTAGCGATCAAGGCATTCTTTACCGACCAGGCCGCAGAGGCCGAGGTTCCGTGAGATGGCGGAGAAGCTCGAGGATTTGATCCCCAAGGTTGAGACACTGGCGCGCGAGCTGGGCTTGGAGTATTACCCTGTTGAATTCGAGCTGGTACCGCCCAGCTTCATGATGGAGGTAGCCGTCTACGGCCTACCGGTGCGAATGCCGCACTGGTCGTTCGGAGTACGTTGGATCTATCAGATGGTCCAGCATCGCATGGGGCATTCGCGCATCTTCGAGGTCGTTTTCCCGGGCAACCCGAATCGGGCCTACTTAGTCAACACCAACAGCCTCGAGGAGAACATCCTGGTGGTGGCCCATGTGCTCGGCCACGCTGATTTCTCGCACAACAATTTGACCTTTATCCGCAGCCAAGAGCAGGTGGGTTACCGCATCGTCGAACAGGCGGCCGCCCATGCCCGACGTATTGCTGAAGTGATTGAGGAAACCGGCGAGAAAAGAGTCGAGCAAGTGCTGGATGTCGCACTTGCGCTGGAACCCCATATCGACACCAATCAGCCACTGAATCGACCGAAGTACCGCCCGCCCGATAAGCGTAAGGAGCCCGAGCCGGAACAATTTCGTGATCGCTACCATCAGCTGCCGGGCGAGGCACAGCCGGAGCCCAAGACCCGTGGCGCTCCCGAGCCGCTCCGAATCCCGCCGCATCCTGAGCGCGACCTGCTGTGGTTCATTGCCACCTATGCACCGCAAATGGAAGATTGGGAGCGGGATATCTTCCTCTCGGTGCGCAAGGAAGCCTACTATTTCCAACCGGTATTCAATTGTCAGATCATGAATGAAGGCTGGGCAAGCTATTGGCACTCACGATTGCTGCGCGAGGCCGCCTTCCTGCCCGGGCAGATGTACGTCGACTGCATGAAGACCCACTCTGACGTCGTGCGCCCATATGCCGGTGAGCGCCAGGTGGCGCTGCAAGTGAACCCTTACCATTTGGGCTATTCACTTTGGGAACACCTGCTGGAACGTGACGGCTTGGACGCCGCGCGCGCGATCAGGCGAGATGAAGACGATTTTGGCTTCATCCGCAATTACTTTACAGCGGAGCTCGCCGATGAGCTCGGCTTGTTCGTTTACAGCGCAAAGCAAAACGGCGAGATCCGCGTCACGGAGTCCAACATCCACGAGCTTCACGAAGCGATCTTGCGACCGAAGTTCAACTTCGGGGCCCCACGCGTGGAAATCGACGAGCTGAAATCCGACGGTACGCTGATTCTGCGCCATCAGCATGAGAACGACGGCCGCGGGCTTGACCTGGAACGGGCACGAAGAGTCCTCGAATACATCGATCGGATCTGGCGGCGCCCGGTAAAGCTTTACACCGTCGACGAACGAGGTCGTCAAATCGATCTGAACCCAAGTTCCGAGGCGGACCAAGCGCCCTAAAGCAGCTCCATGACGACCGGTTACAACGATCACAGTACCCCAGACGCGCGGCGAGATCGCTATTTAGTGCTGAGCGTGGAGTGCAACACCGGCATGAATGGCGAGCGTGAACCCCATGCCTTTAGCATGGGCAAACGGCGTGTGATCGTCGATGAGATCATCGATCGCTGGCTCGCCACTGATCATCAATATTTCAAGGTTCGCGCCGATGACAGTGGAACGTACATTCTTCGCTATGACGCAAACCGCGCTCTCTGGGAGCTGACCCTCTTCGATAGCGGCCGCACGCCAGAGGGCCTGTGATTGGCCGAGAGTAGTCGAATGCCTCGGCTCAGTGGCAGAAGCTGAGCCCAGTCAGTCGCTCAGCGGCCTGCAAACCGCGCCATGCTGCGCCGCTAACAACGTGCCGGCAAGTAGCCTTTACGCGCCAACCGATCGTGCAGATCCCGCACGTTGAGCTTGGCAAGATCCTTTGGCACTTCGATCACCTGCACATCGCGCGGAATCCGACCATTTATCGCCTGACGCAGGAAGCCGAGCATACGTTTTTCGGCGCAAAGTATGAGACGCCGTGTCCCGTTGCTGCGTATCAAGACATCGACGTGCTTGACGATGTCGCGGGCGAATCGAGCCTCCATCTCATCGTCAAAACGTTGTCGATGCTCGTCGTAGCCATGCGTCTGGCCGCCCGCGGTACGGTTCCCGCCTCCGCGGGTATCGGCATAAATGCTCAGTTGGTGGGCTTTATGACTGGGGTTGACAAGGGAGTCATGCTCTTTGAGATTGGGTCCGGACTCGAGCTCTGGTACTTCAACGGGTTCCAGTGTAAAGAAACGGGACCGAGCACCTTCTGCCACGACAACACTGTATTCACTCATACTTTGCCCTACCGTTGTAGATGGAACTTGATCACTAGAGCTGGCAACGCTCACTCTGTAGAATCATCGGCTACTGCCTTCAATCCTGGCAACAACTCCCGAACTGAGAGTATAGAGAAATTCTTGTGCGACCCGCGCCTATGGCGCCGATCTCGCTCAGACAGCACGGAGACTCAATGGGGCGTACCATCAAGTGGTTTCTGATCGCCATAGCCGGCATCCTCGCATTACTCATCGTCCTCTTCGTGGCGGTGATATTGCTAGTAGATCCCAATGCTTATCGAGACGAGATCGAGCGCGCCGTAGCCATGCAGACAGGCCGCGAGCTCGCAATTGAGGGTGATCTGGAATTGACATTCTTTCCTTGGATCGGCCTGCAGGCCAATAAGGTGCAGCTCGCCGATGCGCCCGGCTTTGGCGACGCACCGTTCTTCCAGGCGAAATCCATGGAGCTGGCGGTGAAGGTGCTGCCGCTGTTGCAGGGCAACCTCGTCCTCGACACAATCACCCTGGAGCAGCCACGGATTCACCTGATCCGCACTGCGCAGGGGACCGGCAATTGGGAAACGCTCGGTGCAGGGCAAGGCGCCATGGGCAAACCCAGCGCCAGCGCCGAGCCCGCCCCGCCCCGGGCTTCCGGCGAGGAGCAGACAGCGGTATCGCCGATGCTCCGCCATGCCACACTCGAGGGCTTCGTCATCAACGAAGCGCGCGTGGTCTGGGAGGATCGCCAGGCCGGCGTGACCGTGGTCGTCGATCCGTTCAACCTGACCTTGGAGAACGTAAGCCTCGGTAGCAAGGTCCCCATCCAGGCGAACTGGCAGGTCACACTCGCCGAAGGACCCACGATCACAGCCAGCCTGGCCGCCGTCGCCACGGTCGCACCAGACCTCTCCACAGCCACCGTCACAGACATTGCTCTGCAGGCCAAGGCCGCGGGCGAAGCCATTCCCGGCGGCGAACAGACCGTGCAGCTCAGCGGCCGCGTGGAAGCCAACCTGGACAAGGGCGTCTACCGCCTCAGCGAGCTGGTGCTGGAAGCCTTGGGCGTTACCGCACGGGCTAAGGCACAGGCGCGTCTAGTTGACGCCGGCGTGACGGCCCAGGGCAGCCTGTCAGTGCCGCAGTTCAACCCGCGCAACGTGTTCGAGCAGCTGGCAATGCAACCGCCCCAGACGCACAACCCGGAAGTACTGCAGGCGCTAAGCCTGGAGGCGCAGTTCCGCTATGGCGCGGGCGGCACGATCAACGTCGCGCCGCTGCAGGTGAGGCTGGACGACTCCACCTTGGCCGGCACGCTTGCCATACGCGACTTCGTGGGGCCGAATGCCGCTTTCAATCTGACCCTGGACCAGATCAACGTGGACCACTACCTGCCGCCGCAGAGCGAGGCAGCGCAGCAACCGGCTGCGCCACCGACGCCGGCCGGCGGCGAGGGCAAGCTGCCGCACGAGCCGTTGCGCAGCCTAACCCTGGACGGCCAACTCCATATCGGCAAGCTGACCGTGGCCGGTGCGCAGCTGACAGACGCCGACATTACGGTCACCGCAAACGCTGGCCATATCCGCATTCATCCACTGACCGCCAGCCTTTACGGCGGCCGCTACGAGGGCGACATCCGCCTCGATGCCAGCGGCGATGTTCTTGCCGTCTCGCTGAACGAACGCCTCGCCGGCATCCAGGCCCAGCCGCTGCTGCGCGCCGTCACCGGCTTCGACAAGCTGCTCGGCAGCGGCAACTTCTCGATCGACGCCACCACCAAAGGGGTCGCGCCGAAGGATTTTCTGAAGGCGCTGACTGGCCAAGCCACCTTTGCCTTCAACGACGGCATGGTCAAGGGCATCAACGTAGCGCAGACCATCCGCAGCGCGCTCGCCAGATTCAAGGGCAAGCCGGTACCCAAGACAGACGCCCCGCTGCAGACCGACTACGGCAAGCTCGGCGGCACCGTCCACTTCGACGGCGGCATGGTGCGCAACGACGACTTAAGCGTTCAGACGCCGCTGCTGCGTATCGGCGGTGAGGGCAAAGCAAACCTCATCGAGCGCACCCTGAACTA
Organism: Nitrococcus sp.; assembly: GCA_030452365.1. Lineage (GTDB taxonomy): Bacteria > Pseudomonadota > Gammaproteobacteria > Nitrococcales > Nitrococcaceae > Nitrococcus. The sequence goes on along the minus strand of JAKDMK010000103.1, from coordinate 2,237 downwards.
TGACCTGACCGTGAACTTGGTTGGTACTCTGAAGGGCCAAGGCGGCGCGGAGATCGACGCGCTACGCAATGTTCCCATCCCGCTGCACGTTGGCGGCGCGCTTAGCGAGCCGGATATCAGTGTCGACATCGCCAGCGCATTCAAGGCGATTGCGGGCGAGCGAATCGCCGAGGAGAAGGCCGAGCTCAAGCAGAAGATCGAGGAAAAGAAGCAAGACGTGCAGCAGAAAATCCAGGAGAAGATCGACGAGAAGCTGAAGGGGCTGTTCAACTAATGAACGCCACAACGGCCGCCTTCTCGGCCGCGGTGCTCGACTGGTATGACTGCAACGGCCGCCGTGACCTACCCTGGCAGCGGCCGGCAACCCCGTATCGGGTCTGGATCTCCGAAGTCATGCTCCAGCAGACCCAGGTGGCGACGGTGATTGCGTACTTCGAGCGTTTCATGACGCGCTTCCCAGACATGGCCGCACTGGCGGCGGCCGACATCGACGATGTTCTGCATCTGTGGACCGGTCTCGGCTACTACGCACGCGCCCGCCACCTACACCAGGCGGCTCGACACATCACAACCGATCACGGCGGACACCTTCCTGAAACGCTGGATCAGCTCCAGCACCTACCGGGCATCGGCCGCTCTACTGCCGGCGCCATCCTCTCATTTGCGTTTGGCCAGCGCCATGCGATCCTAGACGGCAACGTCAAACGAGTCCTCGCCCGCTATCATGCCATCGTGGGTTGGCCGGGCAAAACCGAGGTGCAGCGCCGGCTGTGGGCGCTCGCCGAGCGCTACACGCCGGGGAAGCAGGCGGCGGCCTACAATCAGGGCATGATGGATCTGGGGGCATCGGTGTGTGTGCGGGCACGGCCGCGATGCGGGCACTGTCCACTGGCGCCGGGCTGCGCGGCCCGCCGGCTTGCCAGGCAGGGGCACATCCCCGAGCCGCGGCCGGCCAAACGCAAGCCCGTGCGCCAGACCCGGATGCTCCTGCTGCAGCGCGGTGATCGGGTGCTGCTGGTACGGCGCCCGCCCGCCGGTGTCTGGGGCGGGCTATGGTGCCCGCCAGAGTGCAACCTCGAAGCCGATTACAGCAGCGTCTGCCGGCAACAATTCGGGCTGCGGATCGGTCCGGCCCAGGCATGGCCGGTGCGGCGGCACACGTTCAGCCACTTTCACTTGGAGATTCACCCGCTGCACGCCCGCGTACAAGCCGAGGATCCCGGTGTCATGGATAGGCCAGAGCAGCTCTGGTATAACGACCATACTTCAAAGCGTTGTGGGCTTGCGGCTCCGGTACGTCGGCTGCTGCAAGACCTGGAGGAAATGCGAGCATGACTCGAACGGTAAACTGCCTGAAGCTCGGCAAGGAGGCCGAGGGCCTCGAGCGTCAGCCCTATCCTGGCGACCTCGGCAAGCGCATCTTCGATAACATCTCCAAGGAGGCTTGGCAGATGTGGATGAAGCATCAGACCATGCTCATTAACGAATACGGCCTCACGCCAGTAGACCGGAAGGCCCGCCAGTTCCTCGTGAGCGAGATGGAGAAGTTTTTCTTCGGCGAAGGCTCGGAACCCCCGCCGGATTTTCGGCCCGAGTGATTGCACCGGCACCCGCAAACCATGAAGTGCCGGCTCGAATATCCGTTCGAGACGCCACCGATCGGCGGCTGGCTGGCCATTGCCGACGGGCTATATTGGCTCCGCCTGCCCCTGCCCTTCGCGCTCGACCACATCAACGTCTGGCTGCTGCGGGACTGCGAGACATGGACGCTGGTGGACACCGGCGCCTCACTGCCATCGAGCCGTGCGGCCTGGGAGTCGGTCATCACCAATTTGCTGGGTGGCCGATCGATCCGCCGCATCGTGATCACCCACTTCCATCCCGATCACTACGGCTTGGCGAGCTGGCTGCAGCAACGCTTCGGCGCCGAGGTTCGCATCACTCGGGCAGAGCAGGATACCGCCGCCACTCTGTACGCTTACTCCGATGAGCAGGCAGGCCAGCGCATCGCGGAGCTGTTTTCCGGCCACGGACTGGACGCAGAGCACCGTGCAGCGATGGCTGCACGCGGCAACTTCTACCGGCCGCTACTGGCAGGAATTGCCCGCGTAGCCGAGCATCTGGCCGCCGGCCGCCGACTGCAAATCGGTGGCCGGCACTGGGAGGTCATTGCCGGACAGGGGCATTCCCCCGAGCATGCCTGCCTGTATTGCAAGAGCGCGGGCTGGCTCATCTCG
>JAKDMK010000455.1 GCA_030452365.1 Nitrococcus sp. | reverse complement strand
GATTGCTGGCGGAATAGTATTCAAGCTCAACCAGCTCACTTTGCACCGAGACAGAATAGTGTCTGCATAGATCATGCAGGCACTTCAGCGCGCCGTATCGCGTGTTCTTCAACGCCGCTTCCAGCTCATTACGATCCTTGCCATGGATATGGCGCAGCCAGTGATCACGTCGCGCCAGCATTCCGGCAAGCAGTACTTCGATGCGAGCCACATCATTGTCGAGGTGCTCCAGTAAATATTGAACATCCCGCGCCACGGCATCGTCGCCTTCTACCAGGTCGATGGTCGCGCGCGCCGCTTCGAGATACAAATCGGATGCGTCCTCGATGCTTTCCGGTTGCGAGCCGAATTTCGATAACGTTGGCATCTGGCGCGTGAGCGATGCGCACAGCGAATCGAGCGTTTGAATACGTAATCGCGCCGGATTCCGGGCAATATGCCAGCCGGCCTGGGTATCTCGTCGCAATACCGCATCCGCCAGCTCGCGGGTTAATTTTTCATGCCCGGTTTCAGGGGCGTCGGGCGTGTCGAGCGTATCGCCGATCTGCGCAAGCGCCGCCATAATGCGTTCGCGCATTTCTGCCGCGGCTTTCCGGGTAAACGTAATGGCAACGATCTCCTCCGGCGCATCGACGCCCGCAAGCAGCGTGAGATAGCGCTGAATCAGAAGTCCGGTCTTGCCGGACCCGGCAGGCGCCTGAACAATAAAGGAATGCGCGGGATCGAGGGCGCGACGGCGCTCGGCGGCATCCGGCGCAGCGGGCGCAGGGATCATAGCGGGCGTGGGCGAAGCGCTGCTCACTCACTGTCTCCCTGATCCCCCTGCTCCATCAGCACGCCCTCCATTCGCTCATCGATACGGCAGAAGGACCGCAAGTCGCAGTTGCGGCAAGTGTGGGGATACGACTTGGGATCTACCCGGGCGTCGCCGCTGCTAAAGCTGGCGGCGATGTGGGCGAAATCCGCGCGCCAGGCGGCAATCAGTTCCTTCCATGAGCCGTAGTGGTCACCCGTGCGCGATTCGGAAAGTGCTTTCGCTCCGGGCAGCAAATCGCTATCGCGGGCGAGCGCGGCGAACCGCATGTCGCCTGTTCTGACCTGCGCAAACGCAACCGCTACGGCATCCGGCTCGGCGGTGAGGAGATACAATGGCAATTGCGGTTCCTCCGGGCGATCGCCAAGCATGGTATTCACTGATGGCGCCCGGGTCTTGTAATCGATGACAATGCGGCGCCCGTCGCGGAATTCATCTACGCGGTCGAGTCGCGTCGACAGCGCAAGTCCGCCAATCTCGATGCTGCGTTTATCCTCGATGGCGATCACTGTGAAATCGCCGCGCTTTCTCTCTTCGTTGAGCCACTCACGCGCCAATCTCGCCAGGCGCCGCTGTTCAATCTCTGCAAAAAGCCCTGAAAGCGTGGCCGGACGATCGCGGCGGATGCGCGCGACCGCGTTTTCCGCAGCCTGCGCGAGCATCGCTTCAAGATCGTCATCGCTGATGGCGTCAAGTGCGCTTTTCGTCTTTAACTGGCTCCACGCCTGTGCGAGCACATGGTGCATCAATGTACCGCGCTCCATGGCATCGAGCCCCGCGTGAGGGGTTTTCGTACCTTCCGCGCCAAAGCGGTGCACCGCCAACGCGCGGAATGGACAAGCCGCATAATCTTTCATCACCGCCGTGCCGCCGCCGATACTCTCGATAAGCAGCGGATCGAGCGCAGGCGCTTTGTCATCCTTTATGGTCTCGAGCCGCCGTACGCTATGGATCAGGTCGCGGTGAGCTGCGTAGACAGGCAGTACGAGCTCGCACTCGGCAATACTTGCGATCAGCGGACTGGGTTCGAATTCGCGGGTATCCTGGTTATCACCGTGCCGCGGGTGACTGAGGATGACCTCACCTGCGCTGGACAGCCACGCATCCGTAAGCCGGCACGCAAGCTCAAACGATGCGGCAGCCGACCCCCGCGGCAACTTTGCCTCCCGCTGTAATTCGATGGGCAGAAACGGGTTAGGCCTTGGCTGCGGCGGCCATGCTTCATCGGACAATCCCATTACCCAAAGGTGATCGAACTCCATGCCGGCAGCCTCGAACACGCCCAGTATCTGGATCGGGACGTCCGGCGTCTCAGGCTGGAACAGTGTCTCCGCCGTCATACGGCGCAGACGCGACACCGCTTCGCTGTAACCGGTGCGCGGCGCGACACGGCCAAGGGCCGCGAAGTCGGCGAGAACTTCCTGCCATTTTTTCAGTGTCTGATATTCGGATGAATTCAGGTCGCGCTCGCCGGGAAACCCCACGATCCGCAGGACTTCGGAAATCATTCTGGCAAGCTTTGATGGGGGTTGCGAGCCGTACAGCCCGGTTTTGCGGAATGCCGCAAGAGCGGATAGCATTTTCACCAGAATCGGGCAGCCTGCCCCGCCATGTTCGCGCTCGATCAGGATGAGCAGCCGTTCGAGCGTAATCGCAGGCTCCGTACGTTTACGCAACTGCGCATCGAGCCGCGCGCGATTGACCATTTCCGTCTCACCGCCGCCGAGAAAAGGCGATCGCAGCAAAAGGCTTACGCGCTCGAACTCAACCTCGCGTCCGCCGAGCTCTAGCACCAGGAACGCCACGGTTATCAACGGATACGAGTTCAACGGCAGGCCAAGCGATGCGTTGAACGG
>JAKDMK010000454.1 GCA_030452365.1 Nitrococcus sp. | reverse complement strand
CAGGGAGGAGAGCATTGAAGAGGCATTCGCGGCCATACGTAAATTGCGCCGAAGCGTTCCCGCCGGCTTCAAGTTCAATCGGGAAGAGGCGAACTATCGCGGAGATCCTCCACGTGAGTGGGAGAAGTGAGACGCGAGACATTCTTCGACAGCAATATTCCGCTTTACCTGTTGTCGGATGATGCCGCAAAAGCACAGCGCGCGGAATCCCTGCTGATCGAGGGCGGCGTGATCAGTGTGCAGGTGCTCAACGAGCTTGCGCGCGTTATGGCGGGCAAGTATGGAATGCCGTGGAACGAGGTCCGACAGACTCTGCAAACGCTCCGGCGTACCTGCGAGGTGCTTCCGCTGACGCTGGAAACGCACGAATTGGGGCTGTGGCTGGCTGAGCGGCAAGGTTTTGCCTTTTTCGACGCATTGATCGTGGCAAGCGCCCTGCTCGCCGGCTGCACGGTGCTTTACAGCGAGGATTTCCAGCACGGCATAAAAGTGGAAAACCGCCTGACCATCCGTAACCCCTTCATCGCCGGTTGACCCGCCCTCTGCGGATATCTCTCGATGAGTGCCTGCGGCGAATAATCGCCGTATTCTCCGTATATTATGCGGCCAATCATTGCACGCTGCGGCGATTAGACTCCATAATAACCGCATGAAACGCGGAGAATATACCTACATCTGGCAGGCGCCCGACTGGCCGGCCTGGGGTTATGAACTAGCCGAGCTGGCCGAGCCGCTTGCGCAAGTCTCCCGCGCTCAAGGTCTGCTGCTGGGGCGGCTGGCGGATGTCGGAATGACGCTGCGCGATCAGGCGAATCTCGCCGCGCTCACCGAGGACGCGGTGAAAACCAGCGAGATCGAGGGCGAACGGCTCGATGCCAATTCTGTGCGCTCGTCCATCGCCCGCCGACTCGGCGTGGATATCGGCGCCTTGGCGCCGGTGGATCGTCATGTCGAGGGTGTCGTCGAGATGATTCTTGATGCCACCACCAGCAGTGAAAAGCCCGTGACGCGCGAGCGGCTGTTCGGATGGCAGGCGGCGCTGTTCCCTGCCGGCTTTTCCGGTATGTCCCGGATCAGGGTCGGCACCTGGCGCGACGACACCAACGGCCCGATGCGGGTGGTGTCCGGTCCCATCGGTCGCCAGCGCGTCCACTTCGAGGCGCCGCCGGCCGGAGAGTTGGAGACGGAAACGAAGTGCTTCTTCGACTGGATCAACGGCGAAACCGAGGAGCCGCCGCTGATCAAGGCGGGGCTTGCGCACCTGTGGTTCGTGACCCTGCACCCCTTTGACGACGGCAATGGACGCATCGCGCGCGCCATTGGCGATTTGTGCCTGGCGCGCGCCGAGGGCAGTCCGCAACGCTTTTACAGCCTGTCGGCGCAGATCGAGCGCGAACGCAAGGACTACTACGACGTCCTGGAGCGCACCCAAAAGGGTGCTCTCGATGTCACCGCTTGGCTGGATTGGTTTCTCGGCACCCTACAACGGGCCGTGGAGCAGGCACAGCACTCGGTCGATACGGTGCTGGCCAAGGCGCGTTTCTGGCAACGCCACGCCGGCGTGCCGATGAACGAGCGACAAATTAAGTTGCTCAATCGCCTGCTTGACCGCTTCGAAGGCAAGCTCACGAGCAGCAAGTGGGCCGCCATCGGCAAGTGTTCGCCCGATACGGCACTGCGCGATATCAACGAGCTGATCGCGCGTGGCGTGATGCGCAAGTCACCTGCGGGAGGGCGTAGCACTTCTTACGAGATCGCCGATTGATCTGTGGTGTACGACTACGCATCCTGGTTCGAGGAATGCAAGGAACAGGCTTGGGTATGCGATCCGATACCTGTACCCAACGGATCGGCCGTTCCGGACACGGTATCGAGCAAATGCCAAAAGGGCGGTTATTCCCGCTCACCCGCGATGATTTGGTGGAATGCACTGTGCTGTTTGATGCCGTGCGGCGCCTGACCGGGCGCAGTTGGGGTGTCCCCATGGCCTATCGGCTCGCAAAGCTCGCCCAGTACATCAGAGGCTGGATGGGCTATTGGCACTTGGCGAGGACGCTGGCCACACAAACCGGGATGACCAATGAGTGGCTGAGGCACCAGGGCTTGATTAACGTCCGCAACTTGTGGATAAAGGCCCATGGTTATGCCTGATCTTCTCGCGTGCTTCCTGCTCATGAACCGCCCTGTGCGGACCCGCATGCAGGGTGGTGTGGGGACTGGGGGTTAAAAGCCCGCGGTTACCCGATTCGGTCCCTGGTTGCCGACTACCGCAAGCGGGTCATTCCGCGACTTCAATCAATACTTCCGGATGCCGTTCTGCAATCTTGAGAAGGGTCCGCGCTGCCCCGGATGGTTTACGGCGGCCCTGCTCCCACTGCTCCACGGTGCGCCTGGAGACACCCAGAGCGGCTGCGAACTGCGCCTGGGAAAGACCGCTGTTCAGACGCACGTGAACCAAGTGGGAGGTTGGCTGCACCCTGCTGCGCTTGCCGCCTCCTGCCTTGATCTCGCGGACGCCATCCAAAACCTCCTGCCAGATATCGCGTTCGGCCTCAAACTCGGCCAGCGCTCTTTCGGTAAGCTTCTTACGCATTTCGGAATGCCTCCAACAACTGCTTGAGGATGTGCGCCGGAACCGTGTCGTGCTTGGCCTTGGCGTAAATCGTCAAC
>JAKDMK010000102.1 GCA_030452365.1 Nitrococcus sp. | reverse complement strand
CAGGTAGAGGCGGCCGATTCGCCCGAACCGGTCGAGCCGCGTCCGCTAGAGGCAGCCGATTCGGACGCACAGATCGAACGGCGCCCTGTAGAGGCAGCCGATTCAGCCGAACAAATCGAGCCCCGCCAGGCCGTGCATGATGAAGAGACAGTGCGCGGTGGCTGGCTCATCCGCTTGCGCTCGGGGTTGCGCAAGACCGGCAGCGGATTTTCCACACTGTTGCTCGGCCCCAAGGCGATCGACGAGGAGCTGCTCGAAGAGCTGGAAACGTTGCTGCTCATGGCCGACGTCGGCATAGAGGCAACCCAGCACATCATCGACAGCCTGACCGAGCGAGTGCTGCGTAATCAGCTCGCCGACGCGGCGGCACTGCAAAGCGCACTGCGCGAGGCTATGATCGCGATGCTTGCGCCCTGCGCACAACCGTTTGCATTCGACACGCGGCCCTACGTCATACTCACCGTTGGAGTCAACGGCGTGGGCAAGACGACCACCATCGGCAAGTTGGGGAGCCGCCTGCGTGACAATGGCTATGACGTGCTGCTGGCGGCCGGTGATACCTTCAGAGCGGCCGCCGTAGAGCAGCTCACGATCTGGGGTGAGCGCAGCCGCGTGCCCGTGATTGCACAGCCAACTGGCTCAGATGCCGCCTCCGTGATCTATGACGCTCATCAGGCCGCCCTTGCTCGCGGAACCGGCGTGTTGATTGCCGATACCGCCGGGCGCCTGCACACGCAGAGCAACCTCATGGAAGAGCTCCGAAAAATAAAGCGTGTACTGGGTAAACAAGATTCGGGCGCGCCGCATGAGGTGCTCCTGGTTGTGGATGCGGGCACGGGCCAGAACGCACTCGCTCAAGCCCGCCAATTCCACGACGCCGTGGGTGTGACTGGAATTGCCATCACCAAGCTTGACGGCACCGCCAAGGGCGGTGTGATCTTTGCCATCGCCCACCATCTCGGCCTCCCCATTCGGTGTATCGGCGTGGGCGAGCAGGTCGAGGATCTACGTCCTTTCACCGCCGAGGAGTTTGTCGATGCCCTGCTCGGCGTGCCACAGCAGGAGCCTGCCGCTGAATGATTCGATTGGATGGGGTCGGCAAGCGCTACCCTGGAGGCAAGGACGCCTTACGCGGCGTCTCGCTGCGCATCGCTCGCGGTGAGCTGGCTTTCGTCACCGGACATTCCGGCGCCGGCAAGACCACATTGCTGCGGCTCATTCCGTTACTGGAGCGGCCGACTCGCGGGCAGATCCTTATCGCCAATGTAAGCCTCACGCGATTGCCGCGCCGGCGCATCCCGCTTCTGCGCCGCGGCATCGGAATGATTTTTCAGGATCATCGCCTCCTCAATGACCGCCCGGTATTCGACAATGTGGCCTTGCCCTTGATTATCGCCGGTGCGCCGCACAGAGAAATAGGTCGGCGCGTTCGCGCCGCGCTCGATAGGGTAGGGCTGCTGGACAAGGAGCGCCAATACCCGGTCACGCTTTCCAGCGGCGAGCAACAACGCGTTGGTATCGCACGAGCGGTAGTCGCCCGCCCGCCCATTCTGCTGGCCGACGAGCCCACGGGCAATCTCGATCCAGAGCTCTCGGCAGAGATTATGCGGCTATTCGAGCGGTTCAACGAGCTCGGAGTGACGATGCTGATCGCCAGTCATGATCTGACTCTGATCGGCTGCCTGGGGCATCGACGCCTGACCTTGGTCGACGGGGCGCTGGTCGATGATGGTCTGGGTGGTTGCCGGGAAATCTGAAACACCAGATGAAGCCGCGCCGCTCGCATGGACGTCTTCGCCGCCTTTTCAGCGCTTGGCGCGAGCAGCACGTCCGAGCTCTTTTGGGCTCGCTGGGCCAGTTTACCCGCAGCCCCGGCTCGAATCTGATGACCGCCGGCGTGATCGGCATCGCGCTTGCCTTGCCGGCCTCCTTTCTGCTGCTATTGGATAATATCCAGATACTGACCACGGGCTGGCAAGGACAACCTCACGCCTCTTTGTTTCTAAAGCGTGCCCTGGATGCCGGTCAGGTAGCGACTCTGGCGCAGCAGATCGGGGCGCGCGCGAGCGTTACGCAGGTTCGGATTATTACCCCGGAGCAGGGTTTGCAAGAGTTGCGCGAGCTCTCAGGATTCCGCGACGCGCTAACCTTGCTGCAAAGCAATCCGCTGCCACCCGTCATTGAGGTGGAGCCTAGGGGTACGCTAACACCAGTGCAGGTGGACGCGCTGATCGACGCGCTCGCCGTGCTGCCGAGCGTCGAGCACATCCGCCTGGATCGAGATTGGCTGCGGCGCCTGCATGCCATCATGCAACTGCTCCAGCGCGCTATCTGGATTGTGGCATCGCTGCTCGGCGTCACCGTCATACTGGTGGTTGGCAATACCATCCGGCTCGACATCGAGAACCGGCGCGATGAGATCGTTATCGTTAAGCTGATCGGTGCCACCGATGCCTTCGTTCGCCGTCCTTTCCTCTACTCGGGTCTCCGGCACGGGCTCGCGGGCGGTGTGCTCGCCTGCCTGCTGGTGGAGACAGGGCACTTGCTGCTAAACGGTCCGGCCAGCCGCTTGGCAGGCCTTTACGGCAGTCGCTTTGAGTTGACCGGAATCGGCTTCTCCGGAAGTTTCACGCTGCTCGGTTGCGGGGCGTTCCTGGGCTTGGTGGGCTCCTGGCTGGCGGTCGGCCGGCACCTGATCGCAATTGAGCCGCGCTAGAACGCGGCCTTTGAGTAGCGGGTGTACAAGCACAAGACAAGATGCAGTCACGCTCGCAGCCGTGGATCAATCGAGCGGCCTTGAATAATTGCGTCTTGGCCCCATATTCGGTGATAATAACCAAATCAAGGTCCGTTTTAGTCTCTCTACGTTTGGCTCAACCCCCGCCGATCTGTCAAAACTACCGTTTGCGTGGCGTTAGGGGATGTGTCAGTTATGATTTTATCCCGGAACTTTGTATGGCTGATGCCCTCAAAACAATAAGGAAAGGGTAAAATGTAACCCATTGTGATAGTCGACCAGGGAAGCGTCCATCGACCATGAGGCAAGGCAAAGGCGAAATGGATATGACCAACGCATTAGTTCGATCCGATCTAAGTACATTGCCGTGTAAGGTCGGCAGTGAGGAGCATTACATCCAGGCAGTCAATCGTTTGCCGACGCTCAGCGCGGAGGAGGAGCAGAGCCTTGCGCGTCGTTACCGCGAGGACAGCGATATCGAGGCGGCACGGTGGTTGGTTCTATCGCATCTGCGGTTCGTGGTACACATTGCGCGGGGCTATACGGGCTATGGTCTGCCGCTTGCCGATTTGGTCCAGGAAGGTAACATCGGGTTGATGAAGGCAGTCAAGCGCTTCGACCCGCAAGTCGGGGTGCGCCTGGTTTCCTTTGCCGTGCACTGGATCCGTGCCGAGATTCATGAGTTCATTTTGCGCAACTGGCGCATCGTCAAGGTCGCCACGACCAAGGCGCAACGCAAGCTGTTTTTCAACCTGCGCGGGAGCAAGAAGCGCCTGGGTTGGCTCAACAGCCAAGAAGTCGATGCCGTGGCCAATGATCTTGGCGTAAATCCAACAACCGTGCGGGAAATGGAATCGCGCTTGTCAGGCCAAGACATCAGTTTCGATCCGGGCCCAGATACGGGCGAAGACGATGACGGCCCGCGCTCGCCGGTGGCCTACCTCAGGGACAATCGCATGAATCCGGCCGATGAGGTGGAGTCTCGCGATTGGCAGAGCCACCAGAGTGAGTCTCTGGCGGCCGCGTTGGCGCAACTGGACGAGCGCAGCCGCGATATCGTGCACAAGCGCTGGCTCTATGAATCCAAGGTGACGTTGCAGGAGCTCGGGGACCATTATCAGGTTTCCGCCGAGCGCATCCGCCAGCTAGAGAAAATTGCCCTAAAGAAGCTGCGCGGGGCGATGGGTGCTCCAGCCTAAGCCAAATCAAACTGGACCGAACGATTAAAACATCTATTCGCCGTGCGTAGCACGGCGAATAGATGTCCGCGCGCGTAACAGCCGATCATGCATTATTGCAGCATAAAAGTTTCGTATTCCAGATGCTCCAATTTGCGATCCAGTACATGCATCGCCGCCATAACGCAAACCAGAAGGGCGAGTGCAAACCCATAACCGTAAAACTTAGGTCCCAGAAGCAAGGTGATGGTCGTGAAGATACCATTCAAAAAAACGAAACCACCGGTGAGCAGCAGCACGTCGCGACGCTTGTCGAGATAGAAAAACACATTGAGCAACCCTAGAAAAATCACCTGTAGTGCCGCTGACACCAGATTCACAAATAATAAGGGCAGGTACAGCTCGGATATCTTCAGCACGCCCAACAGAGCATCACTGGTTACCAAAAATACCAGTACCGTAATCGTTTGTATCTTCACGATTTCCCAGATACCCTCGCGAACGCTATAGACCATTTCGTTGCGCATTCGCTCTATATATTCGAGTGACCCGCCACTGCGTATCGCATCGTACAATCGATTGTAATACTCCACGAACTCGGTTTCCATCTTCAACAGGAAAACGGCCATGCCCGGAATGATGGAGAGGTAAGCCAAAAACACGGGAATGTCGTAGATGGCAGAAGCACGCAAGGGGCCAATCACGGCCTGACTGGTAGCCGGATAAAACCAGAACATGAACTTGTCCAGCCAGATACCCAGATTGTAGAAAAAGCCCACGGCGATCAAGCTGGGGTACAAATAGCCTCTTCTCAAGAAATCAAAGCTGATGAAATGTGAGGAAGTATAATTGCGCAGAATGAGAGTAATCATGCCTATCAACAGGACGAACTGCCCCAGCACGAAGCCGCCCAGCAAGCCCTCCAGCATGAGGCTGCGCATCAGCAAAGCCAGCAGAACCGTTGTGGTATAGCCAACGGCAAAGAGCAGCAAAATTGCCTTGTACTGTTTCATGCCGGACAGAAAGATGGTGGCCATCCAGATATTGCTCACTGTGACGAATCCAGCGAGCATGAGCAGGCGATAGAGCAGGCTCTCGTTCGGAAAAAGGAGTGTTATCGCCAACATGCCGAGCAGACCGGATACAACCGTCACACAAAGCAGCAGCCCATTGAAATTGGGCAGGATCATCTCTTCTTGTTTCTCAAAGAGGCGATCGGCGGTAAAGCGGGTAAAGGTCAGCTGTGTCAGCCCGGTGAGTACCAGGCTGATGGCAATGATATAGGTGACACTGACCTGGAATTGCGTAATGAGAAAGGAAGGCGCGACGATCGATGCCGACATCACGCCGATGACCAGAATGCCGAGAATGGAGAGCACCCAAGGGCCGGAGCTGATGATACCGGCATAGGCATAAGCCTGCATCATGCCCAGCAATGAGTTTCGTTTCAAAAGCTTGCGCAACTCGAAGCCGATACCTGCCATCCTTACTGTCCTTGCCCTGCGTTCGAGATGTCAGGCTGCGCCAGTGCATCATCATAAACGGCACGGTATCTCGAGAGCATCATCTCCTGTGTGTAGTAACGCTCAACGCGGCCAATGCCGGCCTGCTGTGCACGATGCCAGCGCTGCGGATCAGACAACAGCCTGAGGATCGCTGTCGCCAGCGCTTCCGGGTCGGCAATGCTGACAATGCCACCAGAGGCACCCAGCGCCTCATCTTCTTCACCCAGGCCTTCCACCAGCTGGCGGCAGGCACCGACGTCAGTAGCCACACAGGGGACACCCGCGGCATTGCCTTCGAGAATCACCAGAGGCATTGCTTCCGAAATCGAGCTGAGCACGATAACCCCAATTTTTGGTAGCAGCTCGTTGGTGTTCTGGAAGCCCAGGAATTTCACCTTATCCGTCAGACCAAGGCCATCTGCCAGGTTGTGGCAGTCTTGTGCATATTCCCGGTCCTCGTCTTCCGGGCCGGCAATCCAGGCTTCCACGCCCGGCAGGCGATTAGTCACCATTTGCATGCCGCGGATAAAGGTCTTTATGTCCTTGATGGGTACCACCCGGCCGATAAGACAGACGGTAAGGGGGATGGAGTCACCACGCCTTTCGCGTAGCTTTTCAAGACGTGGCAAATCGATGCCATTGGGAATGTTCATGGTGAGCTCAGGCGGCGCACCTTCCTTGACCTGACGCAGCCGATTGGCTTCATATAGCGCCACGATACGATGCGAATGCTGGTAGCATTCTCGCCCCAAGCTTTCAAAAAAACGCAGCCAGAGCCTGCGAAAGTAGGCAATTTCAGTGAAATCCTTGTCTAGCACACCGCGGTTGTCGCGAATCCATTCCGCATGAAACAGATCGATCTTGCGCTCTTTGGTGTAAATCCCATGCTCGGTAAGCAATAACGGTCGCGCAGTTCGCTGTTTTAATAGCGAGCCAAGATATCCCGCATAGCCGGTGGAAATGGAATGATAAACCCGCACCGGGATAAATTGCTCGGCAATATCCATGAGCATCCACAGTGGTCCGTGCATAATGCGTACGGTCCAGAAATAATCCGCAAAAGACGGGTCCTGACAGCGTTCACGATACTGTGCGGTGATGTAATCCCAGGAGGAACGGCTGTGGAGAAAATCTTCTTTGGTGAATCGCCCCTCGCGGATAGCTTTCAGCACGCCCGTCATGGGGCTGGGCTGTGAGCCATCACCCTTGCGAAAATAATCATGTATGGCAGTTATCTGCTCAGAAACATTCGCACCCACCAGGCGGCGGCGCATCAACGATGGCCTTTCATGATTGCCATGCAGATAATGCACTTCCAGGTGTACGACATTGTCCGGAAATGCGTAACGCATGTCGCCATAGTCCTCCTGACGACTGCCGACGAAACAAATACCAAAGGTCAGGTCAGGAAAACCGTGAATGATCTGGTTGACCCAGCTGGACACGCCGCCTCTGACATAAGGGAAGGTGCCTTCAAGCAGCAGGCCAATGTCGGCAGCGTTTCCCTGGCGGATAATCATGACTTTACCCAGAAATTGGCAAGCAGCATCATGCGCTGGCCAAGGCTTTCTTTGCGAAAGCGCTGCATACGCTGGCGCACATCGGTATAGTTGTGCTGCAAGAAGGAAAATTCCGCAAGATAGGGGTCGACTCGCAACACAGGCAGTCCCATATCCACAGCAGCAGTAAAGTCATCGAATGCCCTGGTGTAGTCGCATTGCAGCAGGTGGATGCGCCCCGACATCAACCAGAGGTGAGGGTCACGACTGTGGTAGCGCATGGCCTCATCTGCATAGCGTTTTGCCTGAACCAGGGTATAAGTACGCATGTCGTTTCGTACCAGCCCTTGATAGTGCAGCTCCAAGTAAAGCTCTGCCAGTCGTTTGTTAGCCCTATATACCAAAGCTCCATTACTGGCAGATTGCAGGTTTTCCTGCGCTTGATGAATGCCTGCCATGATTTGATCTATCTTGTTTTCCAGCATGCCGAAAGCCAGCAGGCGCAAATCATCGGAATGATCGGAAAGTAACGCACGCAAAACGTTGGCGGCTCGGTGGGGTGCCACATTGTTGATGGCCAGCAATGTCTTCATTTTCAGTTCAATTGGTGCATCCCTGCCGGCCAACTGACTGCGCCACTCGCCCATGCGCACATGGTTGCCTTGTGTGCCGGCATTGGGCTTTGCGTATTTTGGCACTGCCGTTGTCGCAAAGGTATATTCACGGCGAAAGTGGGGCATGCAGGTTGCTGCAGTTACGCCCAGGAGATACCCCAACACCCCCAGTACCGGAATGAATAAGGACAGGCTGAACAACAGCAGCATGACCACGAGCCGAGGTCTGCGATA
>JAKDMK010000453.1 GCA_030452365.1 Nitrococcus sp. | reverse complement strand
ATCAATATCAGCCCCTTGCGCACCGATCGACCTTTTAGGTCCAGGAGCCTGGTGACGGCATCCTGTCGCTGCGGATCGCAGCCTAGGCCATAGACAGCTTCCGTAGGGTAGGCAATGACGCCGCCGGCGCCAAGCAGCGCAGCATAGCGACGCAGGCGGTAGCTCGGCAAGGCGCACACCGTCAGCCGCTCTTGCGCCGCTGCCCACCCCCGCGGCGACCACTCTTGCGCTCCGGCAGTTTGCTCAGCAGTTGCCGGCACTCCTCAAGATCCAGCTCCCCGGGCTCACGGTCCTTCGGGATACGGGCATTCTTCTTGCCGTCGGTGATATATGGCCCGAATCGGCCACGCAGAATCTCTATATTCGAGTCATCGAAGCGACGAATGAGTCGATTCGCCTCAGCCTCCTTTTTTTCGGCTACTCGTTCCAACGCCCGCTCACGGGTAATCGTGTAGGGGTCATCCTCGCGTTTCAGGGAGACGAACTTGTTAGCGTAGCGCACATACGGACCATAACGGCCGATGCCCACTATCAGCTTCTCTCCTTGCGGCGTTTCACCGAGCTCACGGGGCAGCTTGAACAACGCTAGCGCAGCCTCGAGAGTAATCGTATCGATGCTCTGCCCTTGAATCAGCCCAGCGAAGCTCGGCTTTGCTTCATCATTCACGCTGCCAATCTGCGCGTAGGGCCCATAGCGGCCCAAGCGCGCGGTTACTGGCCGGCCACTGGCGGGATCCACGCCGAGCTCACGTGCCTGCATCACTTCGCCGCGGGAAACCTTGTTTTTGTCCTCGATGCGCTCTTTGAAAGGCTCCCAAAATGCGCGCAGCACCGGGATCCAATCCTGCTCGCCGCGGGAAATAGCGTCGAGATCATCCTCCATTCGTGCCGTGAAATCGTAATCTACATAACGATCGAAGTGTTCCTTGAGAAATTTGATCACCACACGCCCGGTATCCGTGGGCCAGAAACGCCGATTCTCGAGCAAGACGTAATTACGCTGCTGCAGCGTTGACAAGATAGAGGCGTAAGTCGACGGGCGGCCGATCCCCCATTCCTCCAGCGCCCGTACCAAACTCGCCTCGGAGTAGCGTGGCGGCGCTTCGGTGAAGTGCTGCTCGGGCCGGATCGCCTGCAGTTTGATCTCATCCCCGACCTCCAGGGACGGCAGAGTCCGCTCGCTGTCTTCGGGATTGGCGGCATCATCCGTGCCTTCCAAATACACCGCCATGAAACCCGGGTTCGCGATCGTGGAGCCGGTGGCGCGGAACACGCCCACACCGCCGCAGGCAAGATCCACCGCGACCGTATTGATCGTGGCATGGATCATTTGGCAGGCGACCGCCCGCTGCCAGATGAGCTCGTAGAGCCGATATTGATCCGGCGTCAGAAACGCCTTGAGCTCATCGGGGATGAGCCAGGCATCGGTTGGCCGAATGGCTTCATGCGCCTCCTGCGCATTCTTCGCCCGGGTGCGGTAGTGGTGCGGCTGTGCAGGCAGGTTGTCACGACCGTAGCGCTTGGCAATCACCTCTTGGATATTCGCTACGGCCTCTTGTGCCATGCTGACCGAGTCCGTGCGTATGTAGGTGATCAGACCCGTGGCACCGCTGCCGGTATCGATGCCCTCGTAGAGCTGCTGCGCCACCCGCATGGTCTTCTGGGCGGAAAAACGAAGTTTGCGCGAGGCCTCCTGCTGCAGGGTCGAGGTGATGAACGGGGCGGCGGGATTACGCCGGCGTTGCTTGCGCTCTACCTTGGCGACCTGCAGGCGGCCATCCGCCGCTTGCGCGAGCCGATGGGTCACCGCGTTCGCTTGTGTCCCCGTATTGATTGAGAATTGCTCGATCTTCTCTGCGTCGAGCGTAAACAGCCGAGCGACGAAAGTCTGGGTCGATTTCTCTAGATCGGCTTCGATCGTCCAGTATTCTCGCGCCGTGAAACGCTCGATTTCTTGCTCACGCTCGACAATAAGCCGCAAGGCTGGGCTCTGAACCCGACCGGCGGAGAGCCCGCTGGTGATTTTCTTCCAGAGCAAGGGGGAAAGCTTGAAGCCGACCAAATAATCCAGCGCCCGGCGCGCCTGCTGAGCATTGATAAGATCGGTCGATAGACCGCGGGGCTGCGTGAAGGCTGCCTGAATGGCACGCTGGGTAACCTCGTAGAAAACCACACGGCGAATAGGCTTGTCATCGAGCACGCCACGTTCTCTGAGCAGCTCTGAGAGATGCCAAGAAATAGCCTCTCCCTCCCGATCCGGATCCGTCGCGAGATAGATGGCATCGAGCTTGCTGATGGCCTTGGCGATGGCATCCACGCGTTTTGCATTGCGCTCAATGGTGGCGTACTTCATGGCAAAATCATGGTCCGGGTCCACCGCCCCTTCCTTGGGCACCAGATCGCGCACGTGACCGTAGCAGGCCAGCACCTCGAAGTCAGCTCCCAGGTACTTGTTGATTGTGCGCGCCTTGGCAGGGGATTCGACGATTACGAGATTTTTTGCCATACAAAGAACGGTCTGAGGTCAACTCGGCGATGCGGTTGCCGCGAAGCGAGCTCAATGGAGCGGATGCGCCGGATTCTCGAAAACGAGGTTCTCCATCCAGGCGTACGCTTTTTCCTGTCCCGGCTGGTTGAAAAGGACCATGAGTATCACCCACTTTAGAGTGTCCAAATCGATTT
>JAKDMK010000452.1 GCA_030452365.1 Nitrococcus sp. | reverse complement strand
CGGTTTCAGTCGTTTCTCCGGTTGGCGGTGGCGGCCGGCCCGCTGCTCGGCCTGATTGGTACCGTGATCGGCATGATCATCACGTTCCACGCGATAATCGCCTCCGGCGGCAACGATCCGACGCTTATGGCCAAGGGTATCGGTCAAGCGATGATTGCCACCGTGCTCGGCCTCGGTATTGCAATTCCGTTGCTGTTTGTCAACGCCGGGCTCAGGGCGCTTTCCGGCAACATTATCGCGACACTCGATGAATTCAGCCAGTCACTGCTCGCCGAGCGGCTAACGGGCGGCAGAGCTAACGCCGCCTGAAGCGAAGGCCGGCCGACAGCATCCGAGCACGCTGGCCGAATGTAGTGTCTGTACAGTCCGATGCCCGAGGCGGCACCAATCCCAGGCGCAATCCGCGCGATTACCCATTACTCCTTGACTGGGCGCTTGCCGAGCTTGCGTTGCAAGGTGCGCCGGTGCATGCGCAGAGCGCGCGCGGTCGCCGTGATGTTGCCGTCGTGAGTCTGCAACACCCGCTGCAGATGTTCCCACTCCATACGCTGGACCGATGGCGGGTTCATAGCTGGCGTGACCTCGGCATTCGCTGCCTGGCCCTCCAGCGCGGCGACAATCTCATCGGCATCGGCGGGCTTGGCGAGATAATGCACCGCCCCGAGCTTAATGGCTTCCACCGCGGTGGCGATGCTGGCGTAGCCGGTGAGCACCACGATCCGCATCGTCCGGTGCATGGCCAGCATTCGTTGCACGAGTGGCAGCCCCGAGTCTTCTCCGAGCCGAAGATCGATCACTGCATGCTCCGGTGTCCGGCGCATCACACTCTCCACGGCTTGGCCTGCGCTCTGTGCCACGTCGACCTGGAAGCCACGCCGGGTCAGTGCTTGCGCCAGTACCCGGCAGAACACCGTGTCATCGTCCACCAGCAAGAGCGTATTTCGGTGCAACGCCATTAATCACTGCCTAGGCCGCCGCGCGCAGCCGCTCCAGCGGCAGCGCGACCCGCGCCAGCGTACCACCGCCGCGGCGCGGGCTCAGCGTGAGGTCGCCACCCAGACGTTCGATGACGCCTTGCGTCAAATAAAGGCCCAAGCCATTGCCGGCCTTCTTGGTAGTCACCAGCGCGCGTCCCAGCACGGATGCCACCTTGGGACTGAGCCCCGCGCCTCGATCAGCCACCGTCAAGGCGAAAGTGTCCTCTTCCACGACCGCGGTCACGGTAACGTGGTGAGGCGAGGCATCGGCGGCATTATGAAGCAGGTTGGCCAAGGCCTGGGTGAGCGTGCGATCGGCCACGATTCGTAGATCTGCTGACAGATCGGGGCCGATGTACTGCAGGCACACTCCCGGGCGCAGCACCTGCCACTCGCTCAACAAGTCCTGCAGGTAACGATCGATCGCGACGGCACAGCCGGACTCGGCGCGCACCTCACCCGCCGAGGCCGAAATCGTCGTCAGCGCTTCACGGCAACGGTCGATTTGCTCTACCAGAATGCGCAGGCTCTCCTGGTCATCGGGCGCACGCGCCTGCGCTTGCATTTCCTTGACCAGTACAGCCATAGTGCCGAGCGGCGTTCCCAGCTCGTGCGCGGCCCCCGCGGCCAGGGTGGCGAGGCTCAGCAGGCGCTCGTCGCGCAACGCGCGCTCACGCGCCGCGGCAAGGGCGCGCTCCTGCTCGCGCAGGGTCTGGCCCATGCCGGCAACGAAATGAGCAATCAAGGTAGCCGCTAGCACAAAACCCAACCACATGCCATACACATGCATCTGGAAATGACCGCCGTGCCCGCTTGCGCCCGGCAGGGGTTGGTACAGCACCATGAGACCGGAGTAGCAGCCGATGGTCACGGCGGCAATGATCCAGGTCTGTCGGCGCGAGAGCACGGTGGCGGCGATGGTCAGTGACAGCAGCAACAGCCATACGAACGGATTGGTCGCCCCGCCGGTAAAGTAGAGCAGCGCGGTCAGACCGAGCACGTCGGCCAACAAATGGGCGATAAACTCATGACTGCCCGGTTGCTGGCGCTTTAGCTGCCACCAGGCCAGGGCATTGAGCAGAGCGAGCACGGCGATAATGATGCCCACGTTCGTAAGAGGCACGGCGATATGCAATGCGAACGCGGCCACTAGCACGGCCGCCGTCTGCCCGGCAATCGCGATGTTGCGCAGCATGAGCAGACGACGCAGATTGATCAGCGTGGAGGCTTCGTGCATACGCGAGGTTTGGGTTGGCATAGGATGGTCCCGCTCGGGGTCAACTTTTCACTTTATCACAATTGTTTTCATTGGACTGCGACTGTGGCCTTAATCTCGCATTCCATTGGTCATTCCGTTTGAACGCGGTTTGCACGCGTTGGATAGGGGAAGAAGAAAAATGCGATCGCCTGCCTTGGGTATGGTTCTGATGGTGCTCGTCGGCGTCGCGCCGCTCAGCGTCTACGGCTATGGAACTGCGGGCAAGCGGTTTTTCCCGGCGACCCTGGCGGTCGTCGATCCCTTTTTCATCGACGAGTTGGATTTGCTGCTGCGTCATCGGCCCGACACTCGTAGGGGCAGCGCGCAAGTGGACACCACGGACGCCGCGCTGAAATACTCCAAACGCATTACCGATCGGCTGACCGTGTCTCTGGGGAGCGGGTACACACACCTCAATCCGGCGCAGGGCTCTACACGCAATGGCTT
>JAKDMK010000101.1 GCA_030452365.1 Nitrococcus sp. | reverse complement strand
CGAGGCCACCGCCGAGAATGTATCGGCGCATTCGAGTTCCTGTCCCGCCGCGCACAGGGGGCGTCTTCCAGGGTCGCGGCGCCCAAGCCGATCATGGCATTGCCAAAACCGTCAATATAGATGACCCCGGCCAGATCGTCTCCGCAACTGTTGCGTAGCGCCATCGGAGCCATTTCCAATGACAAACGAGTCGGAGCGGAGGGCGTGATTCCAAGGTGAGATGATTCTGAGCGGCTGGGTCTGGGATCATCGGAGGATGGTCGTGATATTACGGACCCGAGAGCTCCAGAGCCTGGAGCAGAACCACGCCTTTCTGGTGGGCACCGAGGCGCTGAATGTGGGGCGGCCGCCGTGCCGCCAAGCGTATGAGCTGATCTCCGAGACCCTACGCCGGCTGGGCTACGCTCGGCTGGCCCGCGCCGATAAAGCACCCGACACGACGTACGATGCCCTACACCAGTTGCGTGAGCTTCTGATTGCTCGCGTTCCAAACACTCCTTACAGCGCATTGCTGTAACGTAGGCAGCGCAGTATAATTCGGCTTAGAAAATCCATTGGCTGTTAACGGCGGCCGCAGGCGCGTCGAGGTGAATCCGATGAGTAACGTGCAAGAGACAATCCGTAAGCAGGTCGAGGACAACCCGATCGTCCTCTACATGAAGGGTACCCGCCAGTTCCCGGAGTGTGGCTTCTCCATGCGCACAGTTCAGGCCCTGGATAGCTACGGCATTGAGTATGCCACTGTGAATGTCCTCGAAAATGAGGGTATTCGGCAGGGTATCAAGGAATTCGGTAACTGGCCGACCATTCCGCAGCTCTATGTCAATGGCGAGTTGCTTGGTGGATGCGATATCATCATGGAGATGTACCAGAGTGGCGAGCTGAAGCAGCACCTGCAGAAGGCTGCTAACAAGGCGGAATAGTTCTAGGCGCCGCACAGCGCATTCCAAGAGCACGCGGATCAAATGCAGGGGCGCAACGCGCCCCTGTCCTGTAGCGCTTAGTGGCCCGCTTAGCCCGGCCAGAAATAGGGTTGCTCTACGCTAAACGGTCCAAAACGGTAGCGTTTGCTCTCGCCCAGATCGGTCACAACAACCGTCAGCTTCATCAGGTTGCCCGAAAACACATCTAGAACGGTAAATCCGTTTGCCGCCGTGTCGCTTTCCTGTCTCACCGGGAAGAAAAGCACACCCTGGTAGGTATCGCCGGCCATCAACACCCGATCCTGAAAGGCCAAGTTGCGCAGATACTGGTTGATCTGCGTTGCGGTTTCCTCGCTCATGCGCCAAACGGTCGCTTTGCTGATGATGTGCTCGATCGGTAGCGGGTCGACGACACTGTTACCCCGCCGCAGCAGAATATTGCCGGGGTTTACCGCGGCGCGCGACCTGCCGTGATTAGATACGGTGATCACCACCGGCAAAATGCCTTGATCGAGCAGATCGATCCCGAAATAGCGAGCAGAGCGTCGACCGTCCTTGATGGGGTCAATACCCACGCTGATTGCATCAAGCGTCTGAGAAACCGGATAGAGCCCCGCATCCCTTACGGGTATCCGCACGACTTGATAGCTGGTGCAGCCCATCAGTAGACAAAAGGCCAAAACAATAGGATAGCGTGATCTCATTGCTGCGCCCCCTCTGCGCATGCGCTTGGTAGTAACTATATCGGCCGATGCGGCGGTAGGTGTTAGTTATCTACATTCGCGCCTTGACCAGCAACGCCCGTGGATGCTTTCGCTGCGCATGCGATGCCGGCCAGCTCTTGAGATTCGCTGCAGGTTCTGGGTTGCGGCCGCGACTTGTTCCGCCCAGCCCATGGGCAGGCGCTCAAATGAAGCCGTTAGACCAACGCCGTGTATTCGGGGAAACCGTTGAGCTGGTCCCAGCGGTTGACGATGGCGCAGAAGAGCTCAGCCGTCTTCTCGGCGTCGTAAATGGCTGAGTGCGCTTCGCGACCGTCCCAGCTTGAACCGCAGGCTTTGACCGCGCGTGCGAGCACTGTTTGACCGAAGGCGAGACCACCGAGCGTGGCGGTATCGAAGCTACTGAACGGGTGGAACGGGTTGCGGCGGATTCCTGTGCGGGCCACAGCGGCATTGAGAAAACACAGGTCGAACCAACTGTTGTGACCGACCAGGATCGCGCGGGTACACCCTGTTTCGCGGATTTCCCGGCGGATCGGCAGAAAGATGTGCTGCAGGGCTTCGGCTTCAGGCTTGGCCATCCGCAGCGGGTGATTCGGGTCGATTCGGTTGAGCTCCAAGGACTTGGGGTCGATGTTGGCACCGTCGAAGGGCTCGACGTGTGTGGAGTAGGTTCCGGCCGGAAATATTCGGTTATCCTCGTCCATACGGACGATCACCGCAGCGAGCTGCAGCACCGCATCGGTGCTCGCATTAAGGCCACCGGTTTCGATATCCACTACGACGGGCAGAAAGCTTCTAAAGCGGCCGGCGATGCCAGAGGCTGCAAATTGATCCTGCTCGTTGTGGGTATCCACAGTTTATCCTGCGCTGGCGAAGCGGTGAGTGGGCGCATCCCCAAGTCGAGGGCCAAAACTGAACCCGCCAGCGGGTGGCGGACCCCCTGCCGCCGCCAAATGGGATGGATGCATTCCGCAATGTTAGGCGCCCGGTTCAGGGCGCGCAACCACCGATCGGTTCCCGTGGAGGCGGCGGGGTGAGATCTAGTATTGATAGGTTCTGGATGCCAGCGTGGCCACAACAAAGCACGGCGAGCTAACCTATCAATACTAGATTTGACCCCGTCTACATGTGCGCTCAGGTGATTAGCCGCCACTGTAGCGGGCTCGCTGCCCGCAGGGGCACGATAGCGCCGCGTCCATAACGATAGCTTGCCGGAAGCGACCAGGATTCACGGCGCAGCCGAACCGCGGTGGTGTTGCGCGGCAGAGCATAGAAGTCCGCCCCGAAGTGGCTTGCAAATCCCTCCAGGCGGTTCAGGCTGCCTGCCTGCTCGAAGGCCTCGGCGTAGAGCTCGAGTGCCGCCGGTGCGGTATAGATGCCCGCGCAACCGCAGGCACTCTCCTTGCTCGAGCGGGCATGCGGGGCGCTATCGGTGCCGAGAAAGTACTTCGGCGAGCCCGAGCTGGCGGCTGCCAGGAGCGCCTGCCGATCGCGCTCCCGCTTGAGTATGGGTAGACAGTAATGATGCGGGCGCAGGCCGCCCAGCAGAAGATCGTTGCGATTAAGCAGCAGGTGATGAGCTGTAATCGTGGCGGCCAGCCGCGGCGGTGCCTGGCGCACGAACTCGACCGCGGCCGCTGTCGTAACATGCTCGAGTACGACTTTGAGCTGTGGAAAACGCTGGATCAGTGGCTCCAATTCCCGCTCGAGGAAAACCGCTTCGCGATCGAAAATATCGATACCGGGTGTGATTGCCTCGCCATGGATGAGCAACGGCAACCCTTGTTCTTGCATGCAGGCGAGGGCCTCGTCGCAGCGACGCCAATCGCTCACCCCCGCCTCGGAATGCGTGGTGGCGTTGGCGGGGTAGAGCTTGACTGCGGCGATAGCACTCGCTGCGCCGGCGCGCTCGATCTCGCGCCCGCTCGTCGCTTCCGTCAGGTACAGCGTCATCAGGGGCTCGAAGGCACTCTGCGCTGGTACATGTCGCAGGATACGAGCCCGGTAGGCCAAGGCTTGCTGCACGGTGGTAATCGGCGGATTCAGGTTTGGCATTATAATCGCGCGGCCGAACGAGCGGGCGCTGCATGGGACGGTCACGGCCAGCATCGCACCGTCGCGCAGGTGCAAATGCCAGTCGTCCGGGCGGGTCAGGATCATCTCGTCGGCCATAGCGCGGCTTTTCTCCTGATGGCGGCGGGGATGAATTATAGAACGCCGGCGCTGCCTTGATTTATCCAAGATGAGCCAGGATGATGGAGCGGCGCTACTGACGGTTGGATGAGCTTATGAGCGACGTAAAGAAGGTCGTGCTCGCCTACTCAGGCGGCTTGGACACCTCTGTGATCCTGCATTGGCTGGTGCAGACCTATGGCTGTGAGGTGGTGACCTTCACGGCTGATCTGGGTCAGGGCGAGGAGTTGGAGCCCGCCCGGGAGAAGGCCAAGGCATTGGGCGTCGAGCAGATCTATATCGAGGATCTGCGCGAGGAGTTCGTGCGCGATTTCGTCTTTCCAATGTTTCGCGCCAATGCCCTCTACGAAGGAGAGTACCTACTCGGCACCTCGATCGCGCGCCCACTGATCGCCAAGCGTCAAGTGCAGATAGCGCACGAGACCGGTGCCGATGCGGTAGCGCACGGGGCGACCGGTAAAGGAAACGATCAGGTTCGCTTCGAGCTGGGCTATTACGGGCTCGACCCGGATATCAAGGTGATCGCGCCATGGCGCGAATGGGATCTGCTCTCGCGCGAGAAGTTGTTGGCGTACGCCGCAGAGCACGGCATTCCAATCGAGGGTCGAAAGGAGGGAGGAGGTTCGCCGTATTCGATGGATGCGAACCTGCTGCATATCTCCTATGAGGGCGGCGTCTTGGAGGACCCCTGGACACCGGCGCAGGAGGACATGTGGCGCTGGACGGTCGCACCGCAGCGTGCCCCTGATCGGCCGCTCATGATAGATCTGACCTTTGAGCGGGGGGATCCGGTCGCGATCGACTCGGACCGACTCAGCCCGGCAACACTCCTGGCTCGGTTGAACGCGCTGGGCGGGGAGCATGGCATTGGGCGAACCGACATCGTCGAGAACCGTTACGTGGGTATGAAATCTCGCGGCTGCTATGAAACGCCCGGGGGGACCATTCTGCTGCGAGCGCATCGGGCCATCGAGTCCATCACGCTGGACCGCGAATCGGCTCATCTAAAAGATGCGCTGATGCCACGGTACGCCGAGCTTATCTACAATGGCTATTGGTGGAGTCCGGAACGGCGTGCGTTGCAAGCTCTGATCGATGAGACTCAGAGGCCCGTCAATGGTGTAGTCCGGCTCAAGCTCTATAAGGGGAATGTGGAGATTATCGGGCGCCGTTCCGAGTCCGATAGTTTATTTGATCCGAGCATCTCCACCTTCGAGGACGATGCCGGTGCCTACGATCAAAAGGATGCCAGTGGCTTTATCCGGCTCAATGCTTTGCGCTTGCGGATGGTTGCCGCGCGCCGGCGTAGACGCTCGAACTGACTTGGCAGGTGGTCTCTACGCTTAGCCCCGCACCGGCTAAGCGCATCCTATCGCGACAGGGAAACAGAAAAACGCCTTCTCTCGACTTACTCTCCGAATGAACCTTCTGTGCCGGGATGCAGCACGAGATGGCGTTGCGGTTCGCTGCCAGTGCTCTGGGCATGCAGTCGGTGACGCATGGCGATTCGGTGCTGCATTTTGCGAATCGGGGCCGGCCGTGGGGCAAGCTCCACGGCGATGCCTTGGGCCAATACGCGCTGCGCCGCATGCTCGGCCTCGCGCGCGGCCTCATCGACGGCTTCCTCCTCCAGCCCGAGAAGAACGTTGAACAGATCCCGCAGTGCATGGCGGATCTGGGCAGTGCTATTGCGGTTGACCTGGTGCAGGGTGATCGACGTGGCTTCAAGCAGCCTGCGCAACCGCGGATCGGCCGCGCGAGCGCGCAAGGCAAGCGCGAGGTCAGCCTGCTCGGCGCGTGGCACGGTCCTCGCGTTGAGCCGCAGATCGCGAATCACCTTCTCCACCAAATCCCGGCTGATCGCATACGGATAGATGCGCACGAGGCGGTTGCGAATAGCGGCCACGCGGTGCAGGGTCCCTTCGATACCGACCCGGTTGTCCGCGGTGAATGGACCCAAGGCACTGATGATCCGCTGGAGATCAAGGCGCGTAACGGGTTCATCGGCGAGATCGATGGCAGCGTAGGTTAGCCGGGCTTGCGGACGGCGGCCGAGGTCGAGGGCGATCTCGAGCAGCTCGGCGCCGGGCAAAAGTGTGCCGGCCGATTGCAGGGGTTGCGGAAGGATGCACAGCATCCGTTTGAGATCATCAGTTTCTGTAAACGCGGTCACTAGTATGTGCGGAGATGCGGTGGCGCAGCCGATAAGCCCTATGTCGGGTCTGCAGGCCGCGCCGTCAATTGCTCCACCTCGAGCGCAGCCAGGTCATTTAAGAACCGCCGCCGCCAGGCATGCAAATCGTTGTGGCGCATGACTTCCATCATTCGGACATGACGTCGCTGGCGCTCGGCAAGCGGCATGGCAAGAGCCTGATCGATGCCGGCTGCGATCGCATCGACATCGTATGGGGCCACCTGTAGGGCATCGTCGAGCTCACGCGCGGCACCGGCGAGCTCAGAGAGCACCAACACGCCTGGGTCGTGCGGATCTTGTGCGGCGACGAACTCCTTGGCTACCAGGTTCATGCCGTCGCGAAGCGGGGTGACCAGACCCACTCGCGCCGTTCGATAAAGGCCGGCCACTGCGGCCCGGTCGAAGGTGCGGTTCATGTAGTGGATTGGCACCCAGTCGATATCACCATGCTCGCCGTTAATATGGCCGGCCATCTCTTCCAGGTTCCGGCGCAGCTCATCGTATTCGGGGATGCTCGTGCGCGAAGGGCTCGCGATCTGCATGAACACGGTTTGGCTGCGCCGATGGGGATAATCCGCCAGCAACGCCTGGTAGGCACGGAAGCGCTGCGGCAACCCCTTGGAATAATCCAGGCGATCGACGCCGATGATCAGGTCGCGCCTACCGAGGCCCGCGATCAGGTGCTTGACCCGCGGAACCTCCAAGGCTTGGTCGGCCGTCGCCACGTTCGCCTCCACATCGATGCCGACGGGGTAGACCCCGGTGCGCAACAGATGATCGCCGAAGCGCAGTTGGCCATCTCCCGCGCGCCGCACGCCGATGGCCTCGATTACCGAGTCCGTGAACGCGCGCATGTCGATAGTGGTCTGGAAGCCGATTAAATCGTACGCGCAGAGATCGCTCAGCAGCCTGCGATAGTCCGGCACCGCACGCACTAGGCCGTAGCTAGGAAAAGGGGTATGCAAAAAGAAACCAAGGCGCTGCTGGATGCCTCGATCCCGAAGCTCGCGCCCCAGGGGGATGAGGTGATAGTCGTGCACCCAAATGAGCTCATCTCCGCTCAGTAGCGGCCGCAAGGCGTCGGCGAATAGTCGATTGACGCGATAGTAGGCTTCGGCAAAGCTGCGCCGATAGTCCATTGCACCCAGGCTGAAATGAAATACCGGCCAGAGTACCTCGTTAGCGTAGCCAAGGTAGTACTCATTGAAGTCTTCGCGGGTGAGTGGAATGGAGGCCAGCTCGACCCCTTGGGACCTGTGCATCCGTGCTCGCGTGATCGTCTCTTTACTAATCCTGCCGTTCCAGCCGAACCACAGTGCCGTGTGCTCGTTGAGGGCTCCCAATAGGGCCACGGCAAGCCCCCCGGCTTGCGGGCGGCTGCCGCGCAGAGCCGGGAGCCGGTTTGAGACGACTACCAATGATTTCAAAAAGCCTCCTGCCAGTCCCTACTCAACAGCAGGGCGGAATTGATCAGCCCCACCATGCTATAGGCCTGGGGAAAGTTACCCCATAACTCGCCGGTCTTGATGTCCAGATCCTCGGAGAGCAATCCGAGATGAGTACGATAGGTCAGCATGTTTTCAAACAGTTGCCGCGCCTCATCGCGTCGGCCTATTGCATGCAGTGCATCGATATACCAGAACGTGCAGATGTTGAATGCAGTGGTCGGCAGGCCGAAATCATCGGCACCATCATAGCGAAAGATATGATCTCCGTGCCGCAAGTTCTGTTCGATAGCCTGTACCGTTCCTAGGAACCGAGGATCGTCCGCTGGCAGG
>JAKDMK010000451.1 GCA_030452365.1 Nitrococcus sp. | reverse complement strand
CCACGTTCTCCACCATCACTACCGCGCCGTCCACCATCATGCCGATGGCGATGGCCAAGCCGCCCAGTGACATCAGGTTCGCCGAGATGTCGAAGTACCCCATCCCGATCACGCCGAAGAGCACCGAAAACGGCAGCGCCAGCGCTACCACGACGCTGGGCCGAAAACCGCCCATGAACACCAGCAGCACCAACACCACCAGCACAACGCCCTCGATCAGCGCATCGACCACCGTATCCACCGACGCCTCCACCAGGTCCGCCTGCTGGTAGTAGGGCACGATCTTCACCCCCTCGGGCAGGGCCTCGGCGAGTTGGTCGAGCTTCGCCTCAACCCGCTCGATCACGGCGGCGGTGTTGGCCCCGTAGAGCTGGACCACCATGCCCGCGACAACCTCCTTGTTGCCGTTCAAGGTTTGTAGGCCGCGCCGGATGGCGCCGCCGATCTCGATGTCGGCCACGTCGCGCAGGTAAATCGGGGTGCCGTCCACCGTCTTGACGACGATCTTTTTGAGATCCTCGATGCCGCTTGCCAAGCCCACCGAGCGGACAATGTACTGCTCGCCGCCTTGCTCCAGAAACTGCGCGCCGACGTTGATGTTGTTATTCTCGATGCGCTCGATCACCTCGCCCAGCGTTAGGTCGTAGCGCAGCAGGGCCTGGGGATCGACTTTGACCTGGTACTGCTTCACATAGCCGCCGATGCCCAGAACCTCGGTGACGCCGGGTACGGTCGCCAGCCGCGGCTTGACGATCCAGTCCTGGATCGTGCGCATCTCGATCAGTGAGTATTGATCGTTTATGTCCGCCAGGTAGTAGTAGAGAATCAGCCCCATGCCGGTGGAAATGGGCCCCATCTGTGGCTCGCCGAAGCCCGCGGGGATCTCCTCCCGCGCCTCCTGGAGACGCTGGTTGACGAGCTGACGGGCGAAGTAGATATCCATCCCGTCGTCGAAATAGACGCTCACCACGGAAAGGCCGAAGCCGGAGCTCGAGCGTATTTCGGTAACCCCCGGCAGGCCGGTCATCGCCCTCTCTATTGGATAGGTGACGTACTTCTCGACCTCCACCGGGGCCAGGCCCTGGGTGACGGTGAACACCTGTACGAGCACTGGGGAGACATCCGGCACGGCGTTGACGGGCAACCGGCTCCACGTCCAGGCGCCACCGGCCAGCACCAACCCCGCCAGCA
Organism: Nitrococcus sp.; assembly: GCA_030452365.1. Lineage (GTDB taxonomy): Bacteria > Pseudomonadota > Gammaproteobacteria > Nitrococcales > Nitrococcaceae > Nitrococcus. Next base: position 1,502 of record JAKDMK010000451.1, on the reverse strand, counting down.
CGAACATGAGCAGGCGGTTGCGCAGGCTGAAATCGATCAGGCGTTCGATCATGGTGAATCCCTGGTTCTCGTTCCGAGGTTCCGGCTTTGAGTTCCGGTTGTGCTAATGGCCATGCCCGCCAAACGTGCTCTTGAGCATCTCGGCCTTGAGGATGAAGCCGTTGGCGGCGACGTAGCTCTGACCTGGCTTGAGCCCGGAGACGATCTGAGCGAGCTTTGCATTGCTTCGCCCCACCTCGACCGGCTGCGGCTTGAATCCCTCGGGGGTTTGCACGAACACCACGCTCTGTCCATCCACCGTCTGCAAAGCCGACTTGGGCACGACCACTTCGGCCCACAGATCGTCGGTGCGCACGTGACCGGTCACGAAGAGCCCCGGCTTCCAGCGTCCCTCGGGGTTTTTCAGCACCACACGCGCCTTGGCCGTGCGCGTGGCCTCGCCGACCACGGGGCTGACGTAGGCGATGGTGCCGGTGGCTTGGAGACCTTGGCCGGCGGTGATCATCACCTTCTGTCCCGGCCGCACCGCGGCCAGGTCTTTCGGATAAACCGTGAGCTGCACCCATACATTGCTGAGATCGGCGACGACGAAGGGCGGCTCGGCCGGATCCTCGTGCAGAACTTCGCCCTCAATGGCGTGGCGCCGGATGACCTCGCCGCCGATGGGTGCGGTCAGCGCGTAGCGCGCGAGGTTCTGCGCCGGCTGCTCGGGTAGGTTCGCCACCGTGTCTTGCGCGACTCCCAGGGTATACAGCTCGCGCTCCGCCAGTTGCGCAGTAACCCGTGCCTCCTCGAGTGCCTGCCGGGCGACGAGGTAATCCGCCTCGGCCGTGATTTGCTGGCGCCAAAGATCCTCGGCGCGCTGGAAATTGGCCTTGGCCAAATCGAGCCGGGTCAGGGTCGCTAGATACGCTGATTTGGCCTGGGCCAGCTCGCGGCTGATGAGGACTGCCATGACCTCACCTTCCTTGACACGGTCGCCGACGATGACCCGCACCTCACTGACCACGCCTGGAACGCGGGGGATGACGTGCGCGAGGCGATTCGGGTTGAGGGTCACCTCGCCGGGCAGGCTGCGGCCCAATTTAACCGTCCCGGATTGAGCCGTGCGCAGCTCGATCCCGAGCTCCATTATCTGCGCCGGAGTGAGGTTTACGAGCATCTCCTTCTCAGTGTGGCCTTGTTCGCCGTGGTCGGATGCGCCTATCTGGCCGGACTTGCTGGCATGTTCGCGACCGGCAGCCTGAACCGATGCCTTGCCGGTCGTCTCGCCGGATTCCATGCAGCCGCCTAGGGCCAGAGGCAGCGCCAGCACGGCCACGCAAAGCGCAGCCGCGATCCAACGCTTGATCGAGGTATTCATGGTGTGTTTCCCTCATCGGCAGCATCGCCGTCTGCGGGCCGTGCCGTGTCATTCGAAGCGATGCCGTCCAGAGGCCGTGCGATCAGCCGCTCGACCGCCGCTCTGGTACGGTGATACTTCGCCAAGGCTTCGACGTAGC
>JAKDMK010000450.1 GCA_030452365.1 Nitrococcus sp. | reverse complement strand
ATACCAGGCGCAGGGCCCAATCGAGCGTATCGCTGAAGGAGTCTATTGCCTTATCGGCGTGCTCTTGGGACAGACGCGGCAGAATCACGGTGGCTACGGCTACACCGATAACACCCAGTGGGAACTCCACCAGGCGGTCGGACCAATACAGCCAACTGATGCTGCCCGTCATCAGGAACGAGGCCAGGATCGTATCGACGAGAAGATTGATCTGTTGCACAGAGGTCCCGAACAAGGTCGGTCCCATCAGCCGCAGAATGCGTCGCACGCCCGGGTCCGACCAACGCGGGCGAGCCAGCCCAAGAAGCCGATAGCGAGCGACGAAGGGAAGCTGCATGAGAAGCTGTAGCACCCCGGCCGCCGCCACCGCAAGCGCCAGTGCGACGATGCCCTGATCGAGCCGTGGCGCGAGCCAAAAGGCCGCTGCGATCATGGACAGATTGAGTAGAACCGGCGCGAAGGCGGGCGGGCCAAAGGAGCCGTAAGTGTTCAAGACGGCGCCAGCACAGGCGGCCAGAGAAATCAGTGTCAGATAGGGAAAGGTCAGCCGCAGCATTTCCACTGCGAGCCCAAAGCGCTCAGGGTCATCGCTGAAGCCGGGCGCAAAGATCGTCACCACCCATGGCGCGCCAAGCACACCGAGCATGGTGACCAGGGTCAGAGCCACGCCCAGTGTGCTGGCCGTTCGTGCTACCAGTTGACGCACCTGCGCGTGGCTGCGCTGCAAGCGGTACTCCGAGAGCACCGGGATGAAAGCCTGGGAGAACGCGCCCTCGGCAAAGAGCCGGCGCATGAAGTTGGGGATCTTGAAAGCAATGAAGAAGGCGTCGGTTGCGGCCGAGGGTCCGAAAACCACGCCGATCACGACATCCCGCACCAGCCCTAGCACTCGCGAGAAAAAGGTCAGAGAACCGAAAGTGAAAATCGATCGCAGCGATCCATTGCGCACGCTGTTCTCCAACCAGCTACAGGAGAGATCTAAAAACCGCCATCCGCATCGTCATCCCGGCGCACGCCGGAATAACGGAATTCGATAGCTATTCGAGGTTCCCCACATTTTCCAATCGCCTTGGACGATGGCAGAAGCACTCTAGCCTGAATACGCGGCCATGCAAACGAGCCTGTGAAGATATCCCTGGTTGACATGATCCTGGAGGATCCGCATATTGGATGACTTTTTTAGTCACCCGTCACTTGTCACTTGTCACTTGTCACTTGTCACTTGTCACCCGTCACCAGGCAGGAGCACACCTTGGCCAATACTCCCACTGCAAAGAAACGCGCTCGTCAGGCCGTGCAACGCCGGCAGGCCAACCAAGCCCAGCGATCGATGATGCGCACCGCCGTCAAACGAGTGGTCCGCGCGCTTGGATCGGGTGATCATGAAAAAGCCGCGGAAGCTTACCGTCTGGCGGTACCGGTCGTCGACCGTATGGCCAGCAAGGGCTTGATCCACAGGAACAAGGCCGCACGCCAAAAGAGCCGACTGAACAAGCATATTCATGCTCTACAGGGCTAACTATGCGAACTATCGCCGCCTGTGCGGATATACGCCGCCAGCGGCTAAGCCGCATGGCCCGTGAGCACCAGATTGTCGCGGTGAATCAGCTCGGGCTCATCCACATAACCGAGCAACGCCTCAATCCGGCGCGATGACTGACTCTGGATCATCGCCGCCTCCTGCGCGCCGTAGTTTACCAGTCCCCGCGCGACCTCTCGCCCGTCTGGGGCGAGGCAAAGCACTACATCGCCGCGGGAGAAATGCCCTTCTACCCGAGTCACGCCGACCGGCAATAGGCTTCGACCGGCTTCGCAAAGGACATTGACGGCGCCCTCGTCCAGCCATAGACGCCCGCGCACCTGAAGCTGATTGGCTAGCCATTGCTTGCGTGCGACCAGGCGCTCGCAGGCCGGCTGTAACAGCGTGCCGAGCGACTCACCACGATAGAGCCGGGGCAGCACGTCCCCCACGTGGCCCGAGGCAATCACCGTGGCGGCACCCGAACGGGCCGCGCGCGCGGCGGCTAGCACTTTAGTGCGCATCCCCCCACTACCCAGCATTCCCGGTGCCTGCGAGCACATTGCCAGCAAGCGCGGATCGCCGGCTTTGCCCTGCTCGATCAAGCGCGCGTCTGGATTGCTGCGGGGATCGGCATCGTACAGCCCGGCCTGATCGGTAAGGATGACCAGCAGATCCGCTTCCAACAGATTGGTCACGAGTGCCGCCAAGGTATCATTGTCACCGAAGCGGATCTCATGGGTGGCCACCGTATCGTTCTCATTGACCACCGGGATGACGCCCAGGTCGAGCAGCGCCCTCAACACGGTGCGAGCATTGAGATAGCGCTGGCGATCGGCGAGATCCTCGTGCGTAAGGAGAATCTGCGCCGTACGCCGGCCGTAGCGCTGAAAGCCGCTTTCATAGGCTTCCACTAAGCCCATCTGACCAACGGCCGCGGCCACCTGCTGTTGGTAGAGCTCCCGCGGTCGCCGCGCCCACCCCAAGCGCTGCATGCCTTCGGCAACCGCGCCCGAGGACACCAGCGCCACTCGAACCCCGAGCTGCTGCAGTGCGACGATCTGCTCCACCCAGGCGCGGATCCGATTGCGCTCCAGCCCCCGGCCTTCATTGGTAACAAGCGCGCTGCCGACCTTGACCACCCACTGGCGGGTGCCGATCGGACTGTTTTGGCGA
>JAKDMK010000449.1 GCA_030452365.1 Nitrococcus sp. | reverse complement strand
TGCTCAAGGTGGACTGCCTGGCGCTTGGCATGCTGACCGCCATCCACAAGAGCTTGGCCTTGCTGGTCTACGTCTCCGCCTGGCTCAAGCGCTTTGAGCCGGCCGCATTCACCTGCGAACTGCTCAACAGCCAGCCCATGGGCTTCTATGCCCCGGCACAGCTCGTGCGCGACGAAGACGAGACCGGCCTAGTGAACGTAGTGATCTGGAAGCCTCTGGTGGAGCGGTTCCGGCGGATCGTGGCAGGCGCGCGCCTGCTGGGCGTGGTGGGCATCTGGGAGCGCCACGGCGAAGTCACGCATCTGATCGCCGGACGGCTGGAGGACCACAGCCATCTGCTGGGCGAGCTGACGACACGGAGTCGGGATTTTCATTGACCAGTGCCATTTCCCATCCATTTGCCAGCATTACGCCACGCCACAAATTCGGCGGGTAACGGCCTAGTTTCGTGACCTGCCGAACCAGCTCGGCGACGGACTTCACGGCAAGCTTTTGCATAACCCGGCTGCGATGGTCTCCAGGAGATAAAACTCGCACATTGTCGCGCCCGAACGGACGCCCGAATTCTCGCAGCGACCGCGCGCGTCCAGCGACACGGCATGTGGTGGCTGATATGCTGGCTTGGGGCTGGAAGGGCGCGGCCGTGTTGCGTCTCTCGCTCGTCAGACTCTTGGGCACGCTTGCTGATAAGTTATGTGCATAACCGGCGCCCAACCGCGAGAGATACAGCAGATGAGTAGCCGTATTGTGGAAGTTCCAATGGAGGTCACACTACGGCCAGCCAACGCCGAAGACGCTACGCGCTGTGGCGCCATCTGTTACGACGCCTTCAAGGCGATCGCCGAGCAGCACAACTTTCCCGCTGACTTCCCCTCGCCCGAGGTCGCTATCGAGTTCCTGGCAGGCCTACTTGCACACTCCGGCTTCTATGCGGTGGTCACCGAGCTCGACGGCCAGGTCGTCGGCAGCAACTTCCTCGATGAGCGTTCGACGGTGGCGGGTATCGGGCCGATCACAGTCGATCCCGCCGCACAAAACCGCGCCGTCGGCCGCCAACTGATGCAGCATGTCCTGGATCGGGTGACGCAACAGCGCTTCGCCGGAGTCCGGCTGGTCCAAGCGGCCTATCATAGCCGCTCGCTCTCGCTGTATACGAGGCTAGGGTTCGTAGCGCGCGAGCCGCTGTCCATCATGCAGGGGGCGCCCCTCGCGGTGCAGATGCCCGGATACACGGTACGCCCAGCCACCGAGCGTGATCTGGACGCCTGCAATCGGGTCTGTTGGCAAGTACATGGCCACGACCGCCGTGGCGAACTGCTCGATGCGATCACGCAGAGCACCGCGACCATCGTCGAACAGGAGGGGCGTATCTGCGGCTATGCGACGTCGATCGCGTTCTTTGGCCATGCCGTCGGCGAGACGAACGACGCGCTGAAAGCTCTCATTGGGGCGGCACCGGCGTTCCCGGGTCCCGGCTTCCTCCTGCCCACCCGCAACGCGGAGCTGTTGCGTTGGTGTTTGGACCATGGACTACGCGTGGTCCAGCCGATGACGCTCATGAGTGTCGGTCTCTATAACGAGCCCGCGGGCGCGTTCCTGCCCTCGATCCTCTACTGAGCCTGAGCCGCTCGGAAGCAAAGCGGCGATACGCGCCCTAAGCAACGATGGAGAAAGGTTCCTGAACACGCTATCCCCCGCGCGCATCATGGAAGCCGGCTTGGGGTTCTGGCCGGCGAAGATCCTGCTGTCCGCTTTGGAGCTTGGGCCGTTTGCGCCTTGCCGGCGGGCAGAATACCCGCGCTCCCAGCAAATAACCACAATGCCTAATGCGAGAATGGCGCCTCGCCGCCAATCAGTATGCGATCACCCTCGGGTGAGCAGTTACGATGGGACCGCTTGTCAAGTGTCAGATACACTACTGCCACGCGTCAAAAAGGCAGAATCAACATGTCGGCGAAAGACCCGGACGTGCTAGAGGTGCTGGGGGGCGACAGGCGTTTGGTGGAGACGTAGGGGGGCTACTAGGTATCACGCGCGCTGTGAGCAGGGGCCTTCCATGGCAGAGCGCCGCTCGCGTGCAGGGCGCATTCGACCTTAACGACGAGGAGTTGGCGGAGGTTCTCGGTGTCGGCACACGCACGCTCTATCGCCACCGCCGTTCCGCGATGCCACTGAGCCCGCAGTCGAGCGATCGGCTGGCCCGCGCCGTGCGAGTGATCGAATACGCCATCGAGGTAATCGAAGATAAAGCCGCCGCACTGCACTGGATGCGACGGGCGCAACTCGGGCTCAACGATGGCGTGCCGCTGGAGTTGCTGCAAACCGACTACGGGGCGCGTGCAGTGGAGCATCTGCTTGGTCGCATCGACCACGGCGTTTTGAGCTAGGCTTGCCACGCGCATATAGGCTCGTGGCTGCGGGACACCGCGCCTCGGTTTTATCGGGGGAAGGGGCGCAACTGCATGGTGGGCGCTGGAATCCCATCGGCACGCCGGCCGTCTATGCCGCTGGCTCGCTCTCCCTCGCCGCCCTGGAGCTGCTCGTCCATCTGCGTATCGAGGAGGCACGCAAGCGCTACGTGGCGCTCACGCTGGAGTGGCGAGGCAGCGTAGCTAGCGGCTATGTTCGCCTAACCGGACTGCCGGAAGGCTGGCGTGCCGGCGAGATCCCGGCATGGCTGCAACAGCTCGGGCGGCG
>JAKDMK010000448.1 GCA_030452365.1 Nitrococcus sp. | reverse complement strand
GCAAGCTCACCGCAACCTACCGAGCTGTCTTCTTGTGCGGCGCACCATAGCACAGTGCATGATAGAAGTACGAGAGTCTGGGGGTCAATGGCAGGGCGGATTGATTCTCCACGGGTAACCGTTATCGAGCAAGAAGTTGTCGCCAGATCTGGACATCCAGGAGCACATCGTGTAAAAAGGGCCATCGAATGCAACGGCCACGAGGCAGCCCTTTGAACCTCCGCGAAATCACCCTCGACATTGTGCCGGCATCGGATGAAGCGCGATTCCGACGCTTGCTGGACGCGCATCATTATCTCGGTGGGTTGCCCAAGATCGGCCAAAGCCTGTGGTACGTCGCCCGCTGGTGCGAGGCCTGGGTGGCGTTGATTATTTTCTCTGCGCCGGCGCTCAAGTGTCGCCCGCGCGACACCTGGATCGGCTGGGACTTTCGCTGCCAGTACGATCGACTGCACCTACTGGCCAACAACAGCCGTTTTTTGATTCTACCGGGCTATCATCAGCCAAATCTGGCCTCGTACCTGCTCTCGCGCTGTGAGCGCCGGTTGGCGCAGGATTGGCCGGCCCGATTTGGCCATCCGCTGCTGTTGCTAGAGACGTTTGTCGATCCAACGCGCTTTCGGGGCACGATTTACCGCGCCGCCAACTGGCAGGCTGTGGGCCATACGCGCGGCTTTCGACGCACTCAGGGTGGCTACAGCGCGGTTCCCGAGACGCCGAAACAGGTTTTTGTTCGCCCGCTGGTGGTCAATGCCCGCACCCGGCTCACCCAAGCCTTACTCGATCCCACCGACTCTCATGGAGGCTCCAAAAGGATGATTAGTGCCGATCACATGCGCTCGCTACCCGCTTTCTTCGCCGATATCCCCGATCCCCGCCGTGCCCAGGGCCGGCGCCATAGCTTGCCTTGCGTGCTGGCGCTCGCCACCGCCGCAACTTTGTGCGGCATGCGCGGTTACAAGGCGATTGCCCAGTGGGTTGACGATCTCAGTCAAAGCGCGCGCGCTCGGTTTGGCTGTCGCTACCGGCAGGGGCGCTACGAGGTCCCCTGTACGTTCACCATCCGCGATGTGCTCATCCGGGTCGGCCCGGGCGCGCTCGATCAAGCGCTCAAGCGCCACAATGCCCTCTACGCCGAGGCCGATGAAGCACTCGCCATCGATGGCAAAATACTGTGCAATGCCATCGACGAGGACGGACGTCAAACCCATGTCATGAGCGTCGTCGGCCATCAGAGCCAGACCACATTCGCCCAAAAAAAGTCGGCAAGTTGCCCCGCGCAGGCGACGAGCAAGCCAAGCAGACCAATGAAATCGGCGCCTTTCTGCCGCTAATCGATACCCTCGAAGTCGACCTCACCGGCAAAACACTAACCACCGATGCACTGCTGACCCAGCGCCACCTCGCCCACGCGATTCTCGAGCGCCAGGCGCATTACCTCTTTACCGTCAAAGCCAATCAGCCCACACTCCTCGAGGATCTCACCCTCGCCTTTGCCCAGCGCGGCGAGCCCGACTTTCGCGAAGCCCCTACCCTGGAGCATGGCCGCATCGTGGCGCGCTCGATCTGGACAACAACTAAGCTCAACGATTATCTCGACTTCCCAGGCGTTGGCCAGGCCTACGTCATCGAGCGCCATGTGATCTTTCAAAAATCCGGCAAGGAAAGCCGCGATCTCGCCTACGGCATCACCAGCCATGCCCCAGACAGTGCTGATGCAGAGCAGGTCTTGGCGCTCAACCGCAACCACTGGTCGATCGAGGCGTGTCACTATATCCTCGACTGGAACTGGGACGAGGATCGTTGCCGGATTCGCACCGGCTACGGACCACAGAACACCACGCGGCTGCGCCGTTTCGCTATCGGCCTGATCAAGGATAAAAGCCGCGATAGCGTCAGCGCTACGCTTAATAAGATCCATCGCAACATCCGACTGGTGTTCGATTATCTGCGCATGACGGTCAACTCACGCGGCCATCAGCGCCACGCCAGAACAACGGCTGATAGAACCAATTAGCCGTGCGGCCACACCGCCGGCGACGAGTCACTGAAGCAACTCACGGCATGCTTGCAGCAGGTGCTGGGCAGCAACGGCACGCTGGCAAGGCTGGGCGGCGACGAGTTCGGCGTTCTGCTCAATTGCTGCTCCGTCGATGAGGCCGAGCAGTGCGCCTGGGCGCTGTGCGACGCGGTGGAGGCATTCCGCTTTCGCTGGGGCGAGCGCAACTTCAAGATCGGCGCGAGCATCGGCGTCGTAATGGGCGGCGGACGCGTGGAGCTTGCGGAGAGCGCACTTCGGATCGCCGACGCCGCCTGCGGTGCCGCCAAGGTGGCCGGCGGGCATCGGGTGCATCTCTACCACCCCAAGGATGAGAACATGCTGCGGCGCAGCGACGAGATGCGCTGGGTGGTGCGCATCAGCGAAGCCCTGGACGAGGATCGCCTGCTGCTCTATGCCCAGCCCATCCGCTCGCTGAACGGGGCGAGCGGTGCCGGTATGCATTTCGAGCTGCTGCTACGCTTGCGCGAGAAGGACGGGCAGGTGGTCGGGCCGGCGGCGTTCCTGCCGGCGGCGGAACGCTACGGGTTGTCCGTGTACATCGACCGTTGGGTGGTGAACCGGCTGTTCCGCTGGGGCGCCCAGCATCCGGAGATGGTGTGCCGGGTCGACGTCTGCTCAGTGAACCTCTCCGGCTCGTC
>JAKDMK010000100.1 GCA_030452365.1 Nitrococcus sp. | reverse complement strand
CTGACGCCGCCACCCTCCTGGAAGTCAATCCCGTTCGCGATCACCGCGACCGCGTCATGGACACCCTGGCAGTTGACTTGCGCCACGTAAGCCGGGTCATCCGGCTTCAATACGCGGTCCGCCAACGCGTTGTACAGGCGTTTGAGGTTTGCACGGGTTTCGGGGGAGAGGGACATCGCGATCTCCGCAGGGGCGGCCACGAGCTGCCGTTTTTCACGGCAACAGCATGATAGACATAGCCTTATCATACCCGATTTTCCGCAATAGTCGCTATTTGACGGACGTAGTGCCGACCTGGGCACGGGACTCGTGACTGGGAATCGGAAACTGGGGATCCGAGACACGAAATTGGACACTATCCGCCTCACGCCTCACGCCTCACGCCTCACGCCTCACGCTACAGACGATCGTCCGCGAACAACGCGAACGCCGCGAGAGGAAGCAAGAAACGTCCGGGGAGAAGGATTGCCAATTTTTGCCATCCGGCCTACCATTGACTACATGAGCACCATGAACATTTCGCTGCCAGATGACCTGAAAGCGTTCGTCGACGAACAAGTCACTGCACGGGGATATGCCTCCACCAGCGAATACCTGCGCGAGCTGATCCGCAAACAACGGGATATTGAACAGTTGCGCCAGAAATTGCTGGCAGGGGCCAGCTCGCCGGTAGTGGGCGTGATGGATGAAGCCTGGTTTGAAAGCCTGCGCGAACGCGCCCGTCGCCGCCCGACCGAATGACGGTCGTCCACCGCCGCAGGCAAGCGCAGGACGATATTCAACTGGCTGCTGATTACTACTTCCGCGAGGGTGGCGCCAAGCTCGAATTGCGTTTCATCGGCGCAGTCGAAGCGGCAATCCAGCATGTCGCGGCGCACCCGGCCTCCGGTTCGCCGCGCTACGCCGACTCGCTTAGTACACCGGGCCTGCGCTGCCGGCCCGTCAAAGGTTTCCCTTATCTGGTTTTCTACATCGAACGCGTGGCACAGGTGGATGTTTGGCGCGTACTGCATAAGCAGCGCGATATTCCAGCGTGGATGCAGGATCGAGAGCAAGGATCGTGATGCGGCGCGGCGTCGTGGGTGGATGTTAACAGGCCCTCGTGATGGCACAGATCAATCTTCGAGATCTCAGTTACTTGGTTGCCGTGGCGAACCATCGTCACTTCGGTCGCGCTGCCGCGGCCTGCTATGTATCGCAGCCGACCTTGAGCACCCAAATCAAAAAGCTGGAGCAGTACCTTGGTGTTCAGCTCATCGAGCGCAACAGCAAACAGGTCATGTTGACCGAGACCGGCAAGATCGTCGCGCAGCGCGCCCATCGCGTGCTCAACGAGGTGGCGGATATCGTCGATGTGGCACGCACGGCCGGCGATCCGCTGGCCGGCGAGTTGCGGCTCGGGCTGATCCCGACAATCGGCTCTTATCTGTTGCCGCACCTGATCCCGGTTCTGCACAGCGCTTATCCGCGGCTCGATCTGCTGCTCTACGAAGAGCAAACCAAGCTGCTTGGGAATCGGCTGCTTCGGGGTGAGCTGGACGCCGGCATAATGGCCGTTCCGGTCAATGAGCCTGGGTTGCGCTTGCTGCCGCTCTTCCAGGAACCCTTCTATCTCGCGCTGCCCGCGGGCCATCGGCTGACGCGGCGCCAGCGTATCGAGCTCCGTGAGCTGGAGGCGGAGCGCATCCTCCTGCTGGAAGAGGGTCATTGCCTGCGCGACCAGGCGCTGGATATCTGTAGCCTGGCGGGTGCCGGCGACATCGCGGAGTTCCGTGCGACCAGCTTGGAGACCCTGCGCCAGATGGTGGCCCTTGGCGCTGGGGTAACCCTGTTGCCGGCTCTCGCTGCCGCGGCCAATACGGCCATCCCCAATCATGCGGCGATCGAATTGCGACCTTTTCAAGAACCGGCGCCGCGGCGGGAAATGGCGCTCTACTGGCGCAAAGGTTCCGCACGTGAGCCGCTTCTGCGGGCGGTGGCCGACGCCATCCAGAATCTGAGTGTCGTGCGTACGCTGCGTGATTCGGCGCAGCCGAGCCACAGCGCGGCATGATTGGCTCGATCCGCGCAAGGCGGCGGTCGCGGCTTCAGGCCGCGTTGTGGCAAGATTGGCGCTGCGAGAGGCAGGAACAACCGAGCGGCCGTGGATAGCTCCAATCTCCTCAGCTCCCTCAATGCCGCGCAACGCGAAGCAGTCACTTTAACAAGCGGCCAGGCATTGGTTGTCGCCGGCGCCGGCAGCGGCAAGACCCGAGTGCTCACGCACCGCGCGGCCTGGCTGCTGCAAGCCGATGGAGCCTCGGCCTACTCCGTTCTGGCGGTGACTTTCACCAACAAGGCGGCAGCAGAGATGCGCGCGCGCATTGCCGAGCTCGTGGGGATCGTCGCCGGGGGCATGTGGATCGGCACTTTCCACGGGCTCGCGCATCGGCTGCTTCGATTGCACTGGCGCGAGGCCGGGTTGCCGCAGCACTTCCAGATCCTGGATGCCGAGGATCAGCGCCGTCTCGTCCGCCGTACCCTGCGTAACCTCGGGATCGACGAGAGCCGCTGGCCGCCGCGCCAGATACAGGGTTTTATTAATGCCCGCAAGGACGAAGGCCAGCGCCCCGCTGATCGCGAGCCGTATGATGCCTATGGCGAGCAGATGCGGCGGCTCTATCAGGCCTACGAAGAGGCCTGTCGCGCCGGCGGGCTAGTGGACTTTGCGGAGCTGCTGCTGCGCTCCTATGAGCTGCTGCGTACCCAGCCCGCGCTGCTCGATCACTATCGGCAGCGTTTTCGGCATATCCTGGTGGACGAGTTCCAGGATACCAACCAAATCCAGTACGAGTGGCTGCGCCTGCTCATGGACCGCGAGACCGATGTCTTCATCGTCGGTGATGACGATCAGTCCATCTATGGTTGGCGCGGCGCTCGGGTGGAGAATATGCAGCGGCTGCGCCGGGACGAGCCGCGCACACGCGTGCTGCGTCTAGAGCAAAATTACCGCTCTACCCAAACGATTTTGGAAGCGGCCAATGCGCTGATTGCCGGCAACAGCAGCCGGCTGGGCAAGCGTTTATGGACGGACGGGGCTATTGGTGAGCCCATCGCGGTGTACGCCGCATTCAGCGAGCAAGATGAGGCGCGCTTCGTGGTCGAGCGCATCCACGGCCTGATCGAAGCCGATGGTTACGCGCGCAGCGATTGCGCGGTGCTATACCGCTCAAATGCCCAATCGCGCACCTTCGAAGAGACACTGCTCGCGCGGGGGATCCCGTATCGGGTCTACGGTGGGCTGCGGTTTTTCGAGCGCGCCGAGATCAAGGATGCGCTGGCCTACCTGCGGTTGCTCGTGAACCGGGATGATGATGCCTCTTTCGAGCGGGTGATCAATACGCCGACGCGCGGTATCGGTGGCAAGACCCTCGACGCCCTTCGCGACCACGCCCGCCAGCGGCAAACGAGCCTTTGCCAGGCCGCCTACGATCTGCTGCGCGCCGGTGGTCTCTCCGGCCGGGCGGCGCGGGTCACTACCGCCTTCCTCGACCTGCTCGAAGGTCTGAGCGCGCAGAGCACCGGGCAGGCGCTGGCGGATCGGGTCGAAACCGTGCTGGCACAATGTGGTCTGCATGAGCACTACGCGAAGGACCGCAGCGAGCGGGGTCTGGACCGCCTTGAGAACCTCGATGAGCTGATCACGGCCGCGCGCACCTTCGAGCAGGTACGCGAGTCCGCGGACGAGATGGACAGTCTCACCGAGTTTCTGGCGCATGCCGCGCTCGAGGCCGGGGATGCGCAGGCCGGCGAGTGGGAAGACGGCGTCCAGCTCATGACTCTGCATTCAGCCAAGGGCCTGGAGTTCCATGTGGTTTTTCTGGTGGGCCTAGAGGAGGGACTGTTTCCGCACCGTATGGCCATGGATGAGCCGGGACGCCTGGAGGAGGAGCGGCGGCTGTGCTATGTCGGCATTACTCGCGCCCGGGAGCGGCTATTCCTGACGTTTGCTGAACGCCGCCGCCTGCACGGGCAGGATCAGTACGGACTGCCCTCGCGTTTTCTCCAGGAACTCCCGGCGGAGCGGATGCAGGAGGTGCGCGCTCGCTTCAGCGTTACCCGGCCCCCGTCCATGGCGCGCCCTTTCGACCAGCCAGTGGAAACGGGCGCCGAGTTCAGCCTCGGTCAGCGGGTTCGGCATGCAACCTTCGGCGAGGGCATCGTGCTCAGTTGCGAGGGCAGCGGCCCGAACACCCGCGTGCAGGTAAATTTCACGCAAAGCGGTAGCAAGTGGCTGGTGGCCGCTTACGCCAATCTCAAGCCGTGCCACTGACTGGCGCGGGCGGGCTGGCTCGCTCGCCGCGTCGGCCACTGGGCCGGGCACTTACCAGGTTAGGATCTGCCACTGCACGGTCGACGGGATCTCATTCACGAAGTCACCGCGCATCTCCAGGGTGCCGTCGCCATTGGAGTCATAGAGCCAGTAGGGCGGTCCCCAGTGCGGGATGACCTTGACCGCGTACACTCGGCCGTGGGCGCTGAACTCGCGGAACTCCGCCCAGTCGCGCTCGACGATGGTGACTCCCGGTTTGATCTTCTCACCGTTAGTGAGCTCGTCCGGCGGCGGTGGTGGGACGACATTAGGTAGTTGTGATTGGCGATCGCCCTGGGCTTTCGACCCGCTATCGTCCGCGGCGATAACGGGCGTACCGAGCAAGCCGATAGTGACAGCCGCGAAAATGAAGGAATGAACCTTGCGCATGGTGGTACCTACAGATCCAACAGGATCTCCTGCTCCGCATCTGAGGGCTCAAGGCCACGGTTCTCGTAAAAATCGAAGATGGCGTCCACAACCGCACTGGGTTCGTCGAGCACCTTGAACAAAGCCAGATCCTCCGGGTTGATCGTACCTTGTGCGGCCAGCGTATCCCGGAACCAATCGATCAACCCATCCCAGAATGGGGCGTGCACGAGAATAATGGGTATGCGCCGGGTCTTGCTGGTCTGAACCAGGGTCAGGATTTCGGCAAGCTCGTCCAGCGTACCGAAGCCGCCCGGCAGCACGACATAGGCCGAGGCGTATTTCACGAACATGACTTTGCGCGAGAAGAAATGTCGGAAGTGGAGCGAGATGTCCTGGTAGGAATTGCCGAACGGCTCCTTTGGTAGTTGGATGTTCAGACCGATGCTGGGCGATTTACCCGCGAAGGCGCCTCGATTGGCGGCCTCCATGATACCTGAGCCACCGCCGCTGACCACGGAGAACCCGGCCTGTGATAGAGCATAGGCAATGTCCTGGGCGAGCTTGTACCAGGGATGGTCGGGCCGAGTCCGCGCCGAGCCGAACATGCTTACCGAAGGTTTGATCTGCGCCAGGCGCTCGAATCCCTCGACGAACTCGGCCATGATCTGGAAGATTTTCCACGACTCCCGCGTCATGATGGAATCATTGTTCGGGAGACGCTCGCGGTCATTGAATTTGTCGCGCCGGTTCATCGTAGCCATCGCCTCCGGGTCTGCAACCGAACGAGTCTTATTGCAATGTAACGCTGTGATGGCTTTTGTACCACAAATAGCGATCGAGCCCGCGGGGGAGCCGCTACCCAGCGCAATATGGTTCTCTATAGGCGACTAGCCGCTAACGAGCCCGCGGATGCGAGGCGGGTTCGCAGCGCCCCAGGCCAAAGCGCGTCGCAGTCGCGGCGGTGCACTGCTCGATCAGTTTGCGCTCCTGCTCGCTAAACCGCGGCTCATAGTAGCTGGGAAAGCGAATCCTTTGTTGCGCACGTTCGAGCAACTCATCGGACAGCGGCAACCGACAGTGCTCGAACAGCCTGTGCACGGCCTCCCGCGGCGCGCGGCATAAGTCTTCGTAGCGCACGATGAGCGCGGCTTCGCGCAGTCGCGGGTTGCGCTCCAGCGCATCGGCCAAGTACGCATGAATGTGATCCCAATAACGTGCCCATCCCTCGACCTCGGCCCCCTGTGCCCAGAGATCAATGATCTCTTGGACCGCGCCCGCGCCGACCGTGTTGATCGGGCGCCGGTCGAGTCCGAACTCGTAATGGCCCACCCGCTGCAGGTGTGCCAAGGCCCGTGGATTGCGTTGTAAACCCTTGCAGAACAATGCGTGCTGCTTCATCAGTGAAGCGATGTGCCAGACGGGTTCCCGAACCGGAATGACGAAGCGCGCATCGGCAAACAACTCGAGCAGGTACTCCAACCGCGTGATGTTGTAGTTTCCCTTGGAAAGATAGCGTCGCCCGCCGCGCACGAGCATGAGCTTGCGGATGTGAGCACGATAAAAAGCTTCGAACGCGGGATTGTCCGTCCCCGCCTCCAGTACCGCGCTCGCGCGCGGATCGTGGAGCTCCGGGAAAAAGGCCATCCAAAGGATTTCCTCGAACGCTTCGGGGCTCTCAGGCGTAATCAGAATACCGTCGCGATGGGTGCGCTCGACCGCGGCGGTCTTTTGCTGCGGCGCATAAGAAAGGAACCGGTTCCAGAGATAAGGCGTGTATAGGGCTGGGTAGTCCCGGTAGCGGTGGCTGACGACCTGCGGGAGCCAAGCGAACATTTCCAGTAGCAGTGTGCTGCCGGAGCGTGCGAGACCTGCGATATAGATCGGCTGATCGATGCGCCTCTCGGCGAGAGGTTCCGCGAGCAAGCGTGTCTCGATATTGCCGAGCTTGACCCCGAACCGCTTGTGGCGGTCTATGAAGCCGCCGAGCACATCCATCCAGCGAGCCACGTGAAAGGCCTGATCCAGCTCCTGGCTCTTGCGCGCTGATGTGTGTTCTTCCCCGCCGTCAATCAATTCGCCACCATATCTTGACCACGATCGAAACCACGATCAGTGAGATGAAGAAGGGGGCTTCCCAACCCCGTAACCACGACGGGCCAAAGCCGAGGTATTCCTTGTCGGGGAGCGCCACCTCGATCCAATCGACCGCGGCGTTACTGGGCAGATAACCGGCCGGGTTGCCGATCAGCACATTCCACCACTGCCACTTGTGGATTACGGGTACCGGCGCCGGCAGGGGCACCTCGGCCAGAATCTCCTGGTCGATCCCGGCGACAAGGATGCGCGGCGCCGCCCCCTGCCCCGACGCAGATTTATTGCGCGCGCCTTCGATCCATTGCGTCTGCAGCTGCGGCGGCTGGGTCTGGATCGTGGGCTCGGTCCCTGGCGCCGGGTAGCTGTAACCGTAGGCGGTGCTCAGCCAGCAAATCAGGGCAAGCAGTGGCAACGAGGAGAGGATCGCCGGCCACGCCACCAAACCGACTTGGTGCAGTGCGCTGCGCAGGAGGTTGCCAATGAGCGGAGCGGCCCCCGCGAACTCACCATCGTAGGCGTCGAGCTGCGCCCGCGACTGAGCGAGTTTGGTTTTCGCGCGACCGATCCGTTTCTGAGCTGAAAGCAACCAGTAAAGCCCCATGGAGACAAGCGCCGCGACGATGCCCCATAGGATGAGTCGTCCGAGCGGTGGGATGAGAGCGGCCGCCAGCGCATCGATCCATGCGAATATTGGCGCCGGCACATCAAACAGGCCCATAGCGAAGGTTTTCCAAGCCAGAGTCGGCTAAAGGCGGGGGCCTATCGTGCGCGCCGCTGCAGCTCTTCGATCTCCGCGGAGTCCTGCTCCGCGGCGCGCTGCATCGCCGGATCGTTCTCGGCCTCGGTAGCGGCGCGCTTCGCTCGCGCGCGCTTGCGTAGCTGCCGTAGTGGCCAGAAAATGACGAACCCCAGGGCGGCGCCAACCGCGATCAGTAGTCCCCAGAGGGCGCCCAACAGACTGAGTCCGGCACCAGGTCCGACATAGGCGAGCGCGGCGTCGCTCACGGTT
>JAKDMK010000447.1 GCA_030452365.1 Nitrococcus sp. | reverse complement strand
AGTTGGCGCCGAATGACCCAAGAGCCAAGGCAATGCTACAAATGATCCGCTGATCATTAAGTCTAAGCTGGTCACGAACCTCGTCCGAGCGCTTTCTCAAAGTCGAGCAGCTTTTCTGTGGCGTCCTCCGCTTTTGCCCATCGTCTTAGGTCGACCATGTCGACCGATTGAGCTTCCGCAACCAGCACTGCCTGTGCGAGCGCCTGTCGATCGTTCCAGTGGAAGTACGCTGCCAGGCGATCCTTTACGCAATCGGTTGGCGACAGCAGGCGCAGACGACCGGCTACCGTATTCCGAACGGCAACCTTGTGCACCCGTTCATCTCCAACGGTCAACGGCCCGGTAGGGAATTCGATATAGAACTCTGTATCCGGGTGAACGAAGTAGCGATGCTGTTCGACGAATCCGAGTTCTGCCAGCGCATTTTTGAGCTTGCGCCGCGGGACCGGCCCTTCTTCGATGAAATCCAAATCCCGCGAAACGTACTTTCCCTCTGACCAGATTGCCACACACCCGCCGCCGCTCAATGTCGTGGTAATCCCTGCCCTCCGCAGCGTTTCGCAGACCAGCCCGGCCAATTCTTCGGCAGACATGTCGGCAAGCTTCTTCACAAGGGCTTCCCTTTGCGCCGCGGCCGCGTTCGGGTAATCAAAAGCTCCTCTCGTAATCGTTCCGGATAGAGCGAGAGTGCCTTTTGCACAAGCACTCGCAGTTCATCCCGCAGGCCGTAGCGGGGGTTCAACCTATACTCCCTTGTGGTTCCGACCACGCGGCTCACTAGGACACCTGCTCGCTCCAGTCCGTCCAGCGCCTTTTGTATCGGGTTTAGTGGTACGACAAAGAACCGCGCAATCTCGCGCGCGTAGCCTGTCTCGCGCGCCACCAGATAAACGAGCGCACGTTCTTTGTTAGTGCTACCAATCAGTTGGCCCAGCATGGCGGACCTATAGTATAGGTCGATAGACCTATTGTATAGGTCTACACCGGCTCGCTCAAGCGGGACGCACTGCCGACCCTGTTAATACGTTGCGTTTCCAGCGCGGTGTAGCAAGCTGTTGGGCGACTGTGGGGGCAGGCGCCGGCCGCAGGTCGCGCCCGGCCCATGCTATAATGCGCCGCATTTCCACATTCGGGGAGCGAGCGGACATGTCCGTAGTGGAAAAGGTTCGTGATCTGAGTCCGCAAGAGTATCTCGAAGGCGAGTTGCGCGCTGAGGTCAAGCGCGAATACGTGGCCGGCCAGGTGTACGCCATGGTCGGCGGCAGCCGGGCGCACAATACGATCGCGGGTAATCTCTTTGCCGCCTTGCGCAACCACTTGCGCGGCCGGCCTTGCCAAGTCTTCATCGCGGATATGAAGGTGCGCACCGCCGACGCCTTTTTCTATCCTGACGTGGTGGTGGCCTGCGATCCCGGTGATCGCCACGAGTATTACCTCGAACGGCCGGCACTAGTCATCGAGGTGCTCTCACCTTCCACCGAAGCGCGCGACACGCTGGACAAGCGCATCACCTACCAGGCCATAAGCAGCCTAGAGGACTACGTGCTGGTCGCGCAGCACAAAGCCGAGGTGCGGATTTACCGGCGGCTCGACAGCGGCTGGGAGCTGGATACCTGTACCGGCACCGATACCGTTCGTCTGAATTCCGTCGGACTCGAAATCCCCGTCGCGACGATCTACGAAAGTGTTTGACGACGCGGGTTGTCTTTCGGAGCCCGCGATACCGCTAAATAGCCTAAGGGGTCTGATCAATTATCCCCTTATCCCCGTCGGATTCCCACGCTCCATCTTCCCAGTTCACCAACTTGCTCACTTGACACGACTGAGAAAGCTGCGCGCTAAGCGTGTGTGGACGCCGAGCAACGTTTCGATCTCGTCTTGCAAACCACCCAGGTCGAACAGCGTCGGGCCGGGCAGTGCATCGACCAGCAGGTCGAGGTCGCTGCCGTTGCTATAGCGACGCACATGTGCAACACTTGTCAATGTATATGGTGGAAGCGATGGAATGAGCATGACAACACGACAGCACGCCGGATCCGCGAGCTTTCGCACGGTGGTGATGCTGCGCCGGGGTGAACGCGACAAGCTGAATGCGCTGGCTAGTCAAGACGGTGTCTCTGTTGGCGAAATAGTCCGCCGGGCCATAGGCGCTTATGATCCGACCGACAATGATGCTTTATTGGCCTCGGCTATCGAGAGCATGAGCAGCACACTGCGACAGACCATCGTCCAGGTCCACGAGGCGCGAGCGAGCGTCGCAGAGACCCGTGCGCAGCTCCGTGAGCATGCGCTCGACGAGGTGGCTAATGGGAATCGCTGATAGATTCTTTGAGGCGATCAAGGAAGTTGTGACGCTGAGCCAGCAGGTTCAAGGCTTGAGCGAGGAGGTAAAAGCGCTCAATCAGGAGACGCGGAGCCTTGACCGCCGCGTGGTGCGGTTGGAGACCATGGCCGAGATTGTCGAGCGCATCCGGCAACTACCCAGGCTAGAGGGAGATGGGGTCAAATCTAGTAATATGCATTCAACAGGTGGGGCGAATCATGCTTAAGGTCTTGAAGACCTAGAATGCGCAATACTAGGCTTGACCGCATCGGCTCAATGCGGCTAACGACAGCGTCGGTTAGAATAAGCGGGAACGCACAGAGACCGTACGTATGGCGAGAGACATCTGATGGGTACCCGGCAACAACCGCGCCGCGCTCGCTATG
>JAKDMK010000446.1 GCA_030452365.1 Nitrococcus sp. | reverse complement strand
ATAATATATATCAAGTTGGCATCAGAGTTGCTACTCCTTGCCGGAGCGACTTAACGCATCCGCAGAAAATCAACGGGAGACGCAGCGTGAACCGAATATCGATCAAACCTCTATCATCGATTGCCGCGGCGATCGGCTTGTCCATCGCAGCTGCCGCCCACGGGCAGGAGACGCTACTCAACGTTAGCTATGATCCCACGCGCGAGCTGTACCAGGAATACAACGCCGAGTTCGCCAAACGTTGGGGGCAACAGCACGGCAAGGGCGTAACCATTCGCATGTCCCACGGCGGCTCGTCGAAGCAGGCCCGCTCGGTCATCGACGGGCTGAAGGCGGATGTCGTCTCGCTCGCCACCCCCGTCGATGTGGACGCCATCGCCAACAAGACCGACCTGATTAACAAGGATTGGCGTCAGGATTTCGAGTACAACACTCCGTACACCACGGTGCAGGTGTTCGTCGTGCGCAAGGGTAACCCGAAGCACATCGAGGACTGGGACGACCTGATCCGGGAGGACGTCGCGGTCATCACGCCCAATCCGAAGACCTCCGGATCCGCGCGCTGGAACTTCCTCGCTGCATGGCATTACGCCCGTGAAAAGCTCGGCGGCAAGAACGCGGCGCGAGAGTTCGTAACGAAGCTTTACCGGAACGTGCCCGTATTGGACACCGGGGCTCGAGGCGCGACCAATACCTTCGTGCGCAACGGCATCGGCGACGTGCTGATCACTTACGAGAACGAGGCGCTGCTGATCCTCGAGAAGCTCGGGCAAGGCCAATACGAGATCGTCGTGCCGTCGAGCACGGTGCTGGTCGAGCCGGCCGTGACCGTGGTGGACAAGAACGCCGCCGAGAGCGGCATGAAGGACTTGGCCCGCGCGTATGTCAAGGGTCTCTACAGCGACTGGGGCCAGCGAATCATCGCTAAGTACAACTATCGGCCACGGGACGCGGAGATCCTTGAGGAGTTCTCCGAGCTCTACAAGCCGGTGGAGACGTTCACTGTCGCGGAAGCCTTCGACGGCTGGGCAAAGGCCCAGAAAAAGTTCTTCAGTAGCGGCGGCGTCTTTGACCAGATTTATGCGCCTGGACAGTAATGGCATCGAGGGCACGATGATAAATCGCAGCGCAAGGCAGGTTGGTTACCGGCTGCGCCCGGATACCGTCAAAACGGATAACCAACGATGAACGGCACAATCCGTAATCCAATCCAACGATCGGCGTTGCCGGGCTTCGGGCCGACGCTCGGGTACACGCTCTTTTACCTGAGCGTGATCGTGCTGATCCCGCTGTCGGCGCTGTTTATCCGCGCGGCGGACCTGGGCCTCGCCGAGCTGTGGGAAATAGTGACCGCCCCGCGCGTGCTGGCGGCCTACGAGCTCACGTTCGGTGCCTCGGCGATCGCGGCGACGATCAATGCCGTATTCGGCTTCGTCATCGCCTGGGTGCTGGTGCGCTACCGCTTCCCCGGCAAACGCATCGTCGACGCGATGGTCGATCTGCCCTTCGCCCTGCCCACCGCCGTGTCGGGCATCGCGCTGACCGCGGTCTACTCCCGCCACGGGTGGATCGGGCAATACTTGGAGCCGCTCGGCATCCAGGCGGCGTACTCGCGGCTAGGGGTGCTGATCGCGTTGACGTTCGTTGGGCTGCCGTTCGTGGTGCGCACGCTTCAGCCGGCGCTAGAGGATCTGGAGGCCGAGGTGGAGCAGGCGGCGGCCAGCCTCGGCGCCGGCCGGCTCCAGACGCTGCGGCGGATTATCCTGCCCAGCGTCATGCCGGCGCTGCTCACCGGCTTTACCCTCGCCTTCGCCCGCGCCATCGGCGAGTACGGCTCGGTGGTCTTCATCAGCGGCAACATGCCGTTCAGAACCGAGATCGTCCCGCTCCTGATTGTCACCCAGCTGTTCGAGTTCGAGTATGCCGCGGCCGCCGCCATCGGCGCATCGATGCTGGTGATCTCCTTCGTCATCCTGCTGACCATCAACCTCATTCAGTGGTGGTCGGCCCGTCATCAGGGGGGCGCCTAACCATGGCGAGCAGCATCGCTTTGCAATCCGGCGAGACCGCCGCCGCGGCCACGCCGCGCGGTGCCACCACCGAGACAACATGGGTGAAGTGGCTACTGATCGCGATATCGTTGGGCTTCCTGACGCTGTTCCTGTTCGCCCCGCTGGCGGCGGTGTTCGTCGAGGCGTTTCGCAACGGCGTTGGCGCCTACCTCATGAGCTTCACCGAGCCGGCCGCGCTCGCCGCGATCAAGCTGACACTGCTGGTTGCCGCCATCGCCGTACCGTTGAACCTCGTGTTCGGGCTGGCCGCCTCGTGGGCCATCGCCAAGTTCGAATTCAAGGGCAAGCATCTGCTCATCACGCTGATTGACCTGCCTTTCGCCGTCTCGCCGGTCATCGCCGGCCTAGTCTACGTAATGCTCTATGGGGCGCACGGCTGGCTGGGTCCGTGGCTGGACGAGCGCGGTATCGAGATCATCTTTGCCGTGCCCGGTATCGTCCTGGCGACGGTATTCGTCACCTTCCCCTTCGTCGCCCGCGAGCTGATCCCGCTGATGCAGGAGCAGGGCAACGAGGGCGAGCAGGCCGCGCTGACGCTGGGCGCGAGCGGCTGGCAGGCGTTCCGGCGGGTCACCCTGCCCAATGTGAAGTGGGCGCTGCTGTACGGCGTGATCCTCTGCAACGCCCGCGCCATGGGCGAGTTCGGGGC
>JAKDMK010000445.1 GCA_030452365.1 Nitrococcus sp. | reverse complement strand
GCGGATCAGGCGGCAGACTCCATCAGCGATACCTTGGATTGGGCCTTGCGCCTGGTATTGGTGCTGATACTACCGGCCAGCGTCGGCTTGGTCCTGCTTGCCGGGCCCATACTCGCGACTTTGTTTCACTACGGGGCCTTTACGGCCGAGGATGTGCGCTTGGCGAGCCTGAGCCTGGTTGCCTATTCTCTGGGCCTGATGGGGTTCGTGCTGGTAAAAATCCTAGCGCCGGCTTACTTCGCGCGACTGGATATGGTGACTCCCGTCAAGTGTGCGTTGGCCGCGTTGGTAACGAATATGATACTAAGCTCATCCGCGGTGCTGTTGTTGCTGCATACCCGCGTCGGGCATGCCGGGCTCGCATTCGCCACGGCGATGGCGGCTACGGTAAATGCCGCTCTGCTGTATCGGGGGCTGCGCCGGCGGGGCGTTTTTCAACCCCGCACCGGTTGGCGCGCGTTGGTGCGCCAGACGGTGCTCGCGACCCTGGCGATGGCGTTGGTTTTATACTGGCCCGGAAGCCACACGGAGTTTTGGCTGCAAGCCGGACTATATCAGCGTGTGCTCATGTTGGTTGCAGTCATTGCCGCCGGAGCGGGCACCTACTTTACGGCGCTATGGCTGACCGGTTTGCGCTTGACCAGCCTGCGCGAGCCGCCCATGGCGAAGCGCGACGGCGTGGCTGAAAGGTCCATGGGTGCTTTATAATTTCAGCTTTTGCGGAGCATCCTGGCATGGAGCTCATCCGCGGCGGCCACAATCTTCGACCCCGCCATGGCGTGTGTGCTGCCACCATCGGCAACTTCGACGGCGTGCACCGGGGACACTGGGCGCTGCTGCAGCGACTGCGCGGCGCGGCCGCCGAGCGCGGCATGCCGGCTGTCGTGGTGACCTTCGAGCCGCATCCGCGCGAGTATTTTGCGCCGGATGCCGCGCCGACACGAATCACCGGCTTGCGCGACAAACTCCTGGCACTGGCGCAGGCCGGCGTGGATCGAGTGCTATGCCTCGGGTTCGGCCCGCGGCTTGCCGCCATGGAGGCGGAGGACTTTGTGCGTGAGATATTGGTGACCCGGTTGGGCGTGCGCTTGCTGATGGTAGGTGACGATTTTCGCTTCGGTCACGGCCGCCGCGGCGATTACCAACTGCTTAGCCGAGCGGCGGCGCAGCACGGTTTTGCGCTCGCGCGGATGCCTACGGTGATGCTGGATAGCGCCCGCGTCAGCAGCACCCGAGTGCGTCAGGCACTCGATGCGGGCGATCTTGATCTCGCCGCTCAGCTGCTGGGTCGAGCGTACCGAATCTCGGGGCGCGTGGCCCATGGCGATCGCCTGGGGCGGCGCCTGGGCTGGCCGACGGCCAATATCCGGTTTCATCGAGCACGCCCGGCGCTAGAGGGCATTTTCACGGTGCGCGTGCGCGGGCTCGATGGGATTCGCCTCGGCGTGGCAAGCGTAGGCAACCGACCGAGCGTCGCCGGTGGGCGTGTATTACTGGAAGTTCACTTGTTGGATTTCAGCGGCGATATTTATGGCCGCCACATCGAGGTTGAATTTCTTCGCCGTTTGCGTGATCAAATCCGCTTTAGTTCCCGCGAGGCGCTGAGCGCGCAGATTGCGCGGGATGTTGCGGTGGCGAGGGAGTACTTCAGACAGCGGGTCGCCGGCTAGCGCGGTAACCAACGGTAGGGAGACATTGTGACCGACTACAAAGAGACGCTGAATCTCCCCCAAACGGCTTTTCCGATGCGCGCCAATCTTGCTCTGCGCGAGCCGCAGCGACTGGAGATGTGGCGGCGGGGGGATCTCTATGGACAGATCCGCGACGCCCGCCGGGGACGCAAGCGGTTCATCCTGCATGATGGGCCACCCTATGCGAACGGCGAGATCCATATCGGTCACGCAGTCAACAAAATACTCAAAGATATCATTGTCAAGAGCCGCCTTCTCGACGGGCTGGACGCCCCTTACGTGCCGGGCTGGGACTGTCATGGCCTGCCGATCGAGCACAAGGTGGAGCAGCAGTTGGGAAAGGCCGGCAAGAGCGTCACCGCGCACGATTTTCGCGCGGCCTGCCGGCGCTTCGCCGCCGAGCAGATCGAAGGCCAGCGGCGCGATTTTCAGCGCCTTGGCATCATAGGGGATTGGAGCCATCCCTATCTGACCATGGACTTCCAGACCGAGGCCGGCATCCTGCGCGTGCTGGGCGACATCGTCGCCAAGGGCCACCTCAAGCGCGGCTACCGGCCCGTGCATTGGTGCATTGACTGCGGCTCGGCATTGGCCGAGGCGGAGGTGGAATACGAGCCGCACGTCTCCCCGGCGGTTGACGTGCGCTTCCCGGCGGTGAATGGCAGCGCTTTTGCCGCGCGCTTCGGCGCGCGTATCGCCGACGCCCCGCTGTCCGTCGTTATCTGGACCACCACGCCCTGGACTCTGCCGGCGAACCAGGCGGTGGCCGTGCACCCGGATCTCGACTATGTCCTGATCGGCGTGGACGGCGGCCGCGAGTATCTGGTGCTGGCGGCGGCGCTGCACGAGCAGGCGCTGGCGCGCTACGCGCTCGATGCCTACGAAGTCGTTGGTCAGCCGTGCCTGGGTGCAGAACTCGAACACCTTAAGCTGCATCATCCGTTTTATGAACGGGTGGTGCCGATCGTGCTCGGTGACTACGTCACCACCGATACCGGCACCGGCGCCGTGCATACGGCACCCGGTCATG
>JAKDMK010000001.1 GCA_030452365.1 Nitrococcus sp. | reverse complement strand
TTGACGCGGGTAAGATAGCCACGGGTGTAAATGTGGCGAGCCGAATAATCGAGCAGCCACAGCAAAAACATGATGGTCCGGCGACGGAAACGGCCGGGTTTGATCTCACCGAAAACCGTGAACTGGTTGGTTACGTCGTGATCCTCGAGTTCGGTCAAGCGGTGCATATGATCTTGGTCGGGCTCGGGCGTGATCTCCGGGTCGGTCTTCTCTCGGGAGCGCAGCTGGTAGATCAGTAACGGTGCAGCGAGCACCAGAAACGGCGCCAGAACGAGCAGCGCGAGCGGTACGCCGACCGCGTGCAGTAGATTACGAATGCGCCAGTCCGCCGGCGTCGGCTCAGCGGGTGAGAGGTGGAGGCGTCCCGCCTGGCGCTCCGCATGCACGAATCGAACTAGACGCTCGCGTACGGCGGTGGGCGGCTCTGCGCCGGGTTTGCCGGCATCGTGCTGCAGGTGCTCGACCAGCGCGGCGCGCAGAGCCCGCTCCTCGTGGATTTGCACTACGGTGCGCCCGATCCAATTGACGTAGTTTGCCGCCGGGGGGCATTCATGCCGCCGCATCCAATCGAGCAGGTCAACTTGGTCCGAAAAGCCGCGGCAGAAGCCGAAGATCCGGCGCAGGCCGGCATCGGCGCGCCGGTCGAGGTCAGTAAGGAAGGTCTCGGCGGGACCGTCGCAGTCGCCGATAAACACCAGCGAGGTCGGCCATTGCCTGGGCGGGAGACCATAGACGATCACCTCCCTGGCCGTTGGTGCATCGAGGATGACGAAACGTGCAAAATGCAGGCGCTCGAATTGGCCAAACGGAACGAGTGAGTTCTCGGGATCTACCACGCCCGGCCGCAGATTCATTGAGGCAAGCACGGCACGCAGGCCTGCCTCCTGCCCGTCGGCCAACGGCGCGAGCACCATGAAGGTCGATTGCGGCGTCATCCCAACGCTCCCCCACGACGGTGGTAACAACATGACAATTATACGGCGGATCCAGTAGCCTTGTCCTTCTCTGTGTCTGTCTTTTGATTACATTCTTCCCGACATCTCGAAACTGAGCCTGTAGCCTTCAAGCCTCTCTGGGGTAGAATCCGACTTCGGCGACCTCGTCTGGCTTCGTCCGCGGCGTTATTTCTAGAACGATCATTACATCACTTGGTTGAGCGAGACACACCCCTCGTTGTGAATATTTCGGGTAAGTGCTTACCCCCTTCTGCGCAGGATGACTTTTCCGTACTGTCATTCTGCGCGGAGCCGCCAGGCGATGTCGCAGAATCTAGTCGCTGGATCCTGCGACTGCGCTCCGCTGCGCGCAGGATGACGGGGGCGAGCAGTTACTATTTCTGTTTAAAACCAAGTTGTTACATGGTCTAATCCGCTGCGCACGACAACCAGATCCTGTCCGTGCGACAGGTCTTCGCAGGAGGAGCGATGAGTTCGACACGGAGTTGGATGCGGCGTATCGCGGCGTCTTCGGCTACCGCGCTCTGGCTGCTTGCGGCCATCAACTCTTCCGCGCTCGCGGCGGCCAAAATCCTACCCCCTGAGCAGTTGATCAAGCAGACTACGGAGCAAGTATTAAAGCTTCTGGAAGAGCACCAGAGTGAGCTCAAAGAGCGGCCGGCGCGCATCTATGAGCAAGTCAAGGATCTTGTGATCAACCATTTCGATTTCCAGCTCATGAGCCGTTTTGTGCTCGCTCAGATCTGGCGTACAGCCAGTCCCGAGCAGCAGGCGCGCTTCGTCAAAGCGTTCCGCAAGCTGCTCGTGAAAACCTATGGCTATTCGTTGTCGCAATATTCCGGTCAAACCGTAGGCTTCAATGGCACGCAATACACCTCCTCTGGTAACCGGGCCCTAGTCAGGACGGTGATCCAGCAGCCCGATGGTCCGGAGATTCCAGTCGATTACCGGCTGCATAAGACAAACGCCGGATGGAAGATCTACGACGTAACCCTGGATGGCATCAGCTTGGTGCAGAATTACCGCAGCTCGTTTAGCACCCAGATCCGCGATGAGGGACTCGATCAGTTTCTCGATGAGCTGGAGCAACGCAATGCTCGCCCGGCCCCATAAACCGGCACAATCTGCGTCGCTCCCTGTACGCTCGCCGGAATCTTGGGGCTTATGGCGGGCGTATTCGCGGCCTTTTTCGCGACGCTTCTTGCCCGGGCCGATGCGGTTATGCGATCCAGTGCCGAGCATTGAACGGCCTTGCTGCTTCAGGCTTAGAGCATCGCAGCGCAGCGGTGCATCGCTGCCTCGTTTGCCAATTTAGTGTGGGGGGACATGCAGGATGATTCAGCTCGATGAGGCCCGCATTGCTGTCATCGGCCTTGGTTATGTCGGATTGCCGCTTGCGGTCGAGTTCGGCAAGCAGCTCGATACCGTGGGTTTTGATATCGACTCCGCGCGCATCAGCGAGCTCAGCCAAGGACAGGACAGCACACGAGAGGTGCTGCCGCAGGAGCTCGCCGCGGCTCACCGCCTTCGCTATACGGGCGCCATTGAGAATCTTGAAGACCGCAACGTCTATATCATCACCGTGCCGACTCCAATCGATGATCACCGGCAGCCGGACTTGCAGCCGTTGCGCAGCGCAAGCGAAACCGTGGGTCGGGTTATCGCCGAGGGCAATATCGTCATTTACGAGTCCACGGTCTACCCCGGCGCGACCGAGGAAGCGTGCGTGCCGGTCATCGAGCGGGTCTCGGGCCTGCGCTACAATCGTGATTTCTACGCCGGTTACAGCCCCGAGCGCATCAATCCGGGTGACCGCGAGCACCGCGTCTCGAGCATCGTAAAGGTCACATCCGGCTCCACACCAGAGGTCGCCCGCTTTGTCGATGACCTTTACCGCTCGATCATCACGGCGGGCACGTACGCCGCGAGCAGCATCCGCGTCGCCGAGGCGGCCAAGGTTATCGAGAACACGCAGCGTGACGTGAACATCGCCTTGATCAACGATTTGGCCATGCTGTTTGAGCGGCTTGGCCTCGACACGGAGGCGGTACTCAGGGCCGCCGGCAGCAAATGGAACTTCCTGCCATTTCGGCCCGGATTGGTAGGCGGCCACTGCATCGGGGTCGACCCGTATTATCTCACTCATAAGGCACAGGCCGTCGGTCATCACCCGGAAATGATCCTCGCCGGGCGGCGTATCAATGATGGCATGGGCCACTACGTGGCCGCCCAGGTAATCAAGCTCATGACCCAGCACAAGCTGCAGGTTGTTGGCTCCAACGTGCTGATCATGGGTTTGACCTTCAAGGAGAATTGCCCGGATCTGCGCAATACCCGGGTGATGGATATTGTCTCGGAGCTGCGCGAGTACAATGCCAACGTGGAGGTTTACGATCCGAATGTCGATCCGCATAAGGCCAGGACAGAATTCAGCCTAGAGCTGGTCGACGAGCCGCGAGAGGCTAACTATGATGCCGTGGTGTTGGCTGTCGCCCACGATCAGTTTCGGGAGATGGGCGTAGCGCGCGTGCGCGCCCTGCTCAAGCCGGCTGGCGTGCTCTACGATATAAAGTATCTCTTTCCCCAGGGCGCGGTGGACGGCCGGCTATGACCCCGCGGCGCGGCGTCGTGGGTGAATGTCAACAGGCCCTAATACTATGAAAATCCTTGTAACCGGAGCCGCCGGCTTCATCGGCTATCACGTCGCGAGCTATCTGCTCAACCGCGGCCAGGAAGTGGTCGGCCTCGATAATCTCAACGACTATTACGATGTCGATCTAAAGCTCGCGCGCCTAGCGCGAATCGAGGCCCACGAGCGTTTTCGCTTTGTGCGCCTCGACGTGGCTGCGCGCGACGGCATGGCTGCACTGTTCCGCCACGAATGCTTCGATCGCGTGATCCATTTAGCCGCCCAAGCTGGTGTGCGCTACTCACTCGAGGATCCGAACGCCTACGTCGAAAGCAATGTCGTCGGCTTCATGAACGTTCTGGAAGGCTGCCGGCACAACGGCGTCAACCACCTGGTCTATGCCTCGACCAGTTCGGTCTACGGCGCCAATACGCAGATGCCATTTAGCGAACACCAGAACGTTTCCCATCCGCTTGCCATCTATGCGGCCACCAAACGCGCCAACGAGTTGATGGCGCACAGCTATTCCCATCTCTTCCAGCTACCGACCACGGGACTGCGCTTTTTCACGGTCTATGGCCCTTGGGGTCGACCCGATATGGCGCTGTTCAAGTTCACCCGTGCCATCCTCGAGGGCCGTCCCATCGAGGTTTACAACTACGGCCACCACAAACGGGACTTTACCTACATCGATGATATCGCCGAGGGGGTCGTGCGTGCCTGCGACAAAGTCGCTGCACCCAATCCTGCATGGGAGAGTGACCAGCCGGACCCCGCCACCAGCCATGCACCCTACTGCATCTACAACATCGGCAATAACCATCCGGTCGATTTATTGAAGTACATCGAGGTGCTGGAGAATAATCTGGGACGTAAAGCCGACACCCGGCTGCTGCCGATGCAGCCCGGCGATGTGGCCGATACCTGGGCAGACGTCAGCGCCTTGAGCAAAGTGGTTGGCTACCAACCGAATACCCCGGTCGAGGTTGGGGTAGAACGTTTCGTTGAATGGTATAAGCGCTATTATCAAACCCCGCACTAAGTCGCCTACAGATCCCTTTGCCCGCGCTTGAATAGCGCTTGTTCGAGTAGCGCCAAGTTCCGCAGGTTGGCTTTAAAGCCGGCATCGAATGCGTCCCCCAATATCGGAACGCTGCCCGCCACGGCATCCACCCCCAGGTTCAGCAGCATTTTTCGTAAGATTCCCGACGGCACACCCAATCGTCGCGCCTCCGCGATGATCCAAAGCGATAGCGCGGCACTCACGGTGTCTCCGACCCCGGGGACAAGCCCGATCACTGCGTCCAGGCCGAAGCGCCAGCGCGTGCCGGGAATCTGGAATCGGCTATCGAGTAACCGCGCCATCCGTCTCAGGCGCCTGAGGCGCCTTAGCGCTTCCGGCGTTACGTCCGCGGCGGATACGCCTTCATCTATCCCCTCGATGCGCTCACCGCTTGGCAATGATCCAGACTGCATGCACGATACCTGGGATATAACCGAGCAATGTAAGCAGGATATTGAGCCAGAACGCGCCCCCTAGACCCACTTGCAAAAAGACCCCAAGAGGTGGCAGCAGGATTGCGCATATGATGCGTACTAGATCCATTTTCTTCC
The DNA here is from genome assembly GCA_030452365.1 of Nitrococcus sp. GTDB lineage: Bacteria > Pseudomonadota > Gammaproteobacteria > Nitrococcales > Nitrococcaceae > Nitrococcus. Next base: position 20,618 of record JAKDMK010000001.1, on the reverse strand, counting down.
CTCGCCGTGCCAAAAGACCCAAAAGATTGTCCGTTACAACCATAGACTAAGAACGCTGCGTCGAAGTTCAGCGATCATAGAGCCGAGGTCATTCCTGTCCGCGAAAGCAGCAAATTTCTCTCTGTAACTGACTGACACTCATGAGGAAAACAGCGATAATCGGCTGGTGCCGACTGCACCCGGACGAGTCTTCGGCGCCAGCCTGTCACCACCGCGCCGCCCCGATTTGCCGGCGAGCGCGGCTCATCTGAGGTTTCAGACCAACACAGAAAATAGGGGGCACGAACGCGGCATGCCGCTTAATCACGGGATACGCCTGCCAGATTGTAGCGCGAGCATGAGCGCGTAACGGACGTGAACTGCCTGGCTCGAGACAGCGCAAGCGCTCAATACGCCGTTCGGTTAGCGGATGGCTGCGCAGCAATGAGAGCTTCGATAACTGCCCCTGCGGCCGCAGGATCCGGCTCGATGATCGCCGATGATAACGTTGCATCTTCTCAAGCGCCATCACCAGACCGCGCGGATCACCTGTTAGCTCGACGGCGCCAAGATCGGCCTTGTACTCGCGCGCGCGCGACAAAGTCAGGTGAATGAGCGCGCTTATCAGCGGCATGAAAACAAGGGTCAGGATTGCGGCCCAGCTCACGCCGTAGCTTGTAAACAGCAACGACAGGTTGAGCAACAGCAGGGCCTGGCCTACCGTGGAAACCAGCCGGGTCAGACGGCTGCAGAGATTAGAAGATGCCATAACCCACAGGTCGTTGATTCGGAGATGGCTCACTTCGTGGGCAAAAACTGCTGCAATCTCGCGTGGAGAGAAGGATCGCAACATGGCATCGGTTATCGCGACCGCCGAGGCCCGACGGGTACCCACCGCGAAAGCATTCATCGTGGCGCTTGGGACGTAGTAGAGCGTGGGCACCGCCGGAAGACCGGCTCGCCGCGCCAGGCTATCGAGCAGATCATTCAGACCGGGGGCGACGTGGGCGCTAAGCGGGCGCGCATCGAGCTGTCTGAGAATCCGCGAACGTGAAAGCTTGAACTTCGACATGACCTGGGCCTATTGACATCCGCCCACGACGCCGCGCAAGCACCGACTGTACCTACCATAACCCATCCTGCGCCGCGAATGGTCACAATCATGACCAGCGCCAACAGCAGAAGGTGAAGCGTATTCAGCGATCGCAGCCACGGCTGCATTCATTGCTAACGCCGCTGCGCGCTTCTACACAATGTGACAAGCGGTCGAGACAAAGGTTTACGATCGAACATCTACTAGGGCAGAGGGCAGGCAGGCGACGCGGGCGGATCGGTACCATTTCCCATCATTTTAGGGGTTATCCCTGATCGCAGCCACCGGGGCATATACGACATAGTAAGCAAACCAAGCGGTCTGCGGAGTGGCTAACGCCAACGCCGCGGCGTATTACCGCGTCTGGAGGTACCCTTGGAATTCGCGCTCGAAACACGTATGGAGGTCACCGACGACCATGCCCTTGCAGTCGATCGGGCGCAATCTTCGAGCTCTCGACCCGATTAGTGTGGGAGCGTTATTGCAGCGGTGTTCGTGTGGTGGCACCTGCGCCCGCGCGCTCACCGGAGGGGAATTCGTGTGCTACAGCAGCCGCTCAATATCCTGCATCTGGAAGGTAATTCGAATGATGCACAAGCGGTACAAGAGGCGCTGACCAAGGCTGGCCTCGACTGCAGGATGAAGGTAGTCGCTACGGGCGATGACTATCTGCCCGCTCTGAGAGAGGGTGAAATCGACCTAATCCTGGCAGAGGATGGAATTCCAGGCCTTGATGGCCTATCTCTGCTGGAGATCGCGCGCCGGCAATACCCCGGCATACCCTTTATTTTTGTTTCGAGGCTTGCTGATGAACGTAGCCTGAGGCCCATCGCAGGGGCAAGCAGTGCTGGTTGCGTGTCCAAGCACGCGCTGCAACAACTCGTCCCAACCATCAAGCGCGCCCTGCAGCTCCCTGCCAGCACAACGTGCGCGTGCTCGCTCACTCCCAGTGGCCATACCGCTGAACGTCTTGTCGCCATTGTGCAGCAGCTTGCGCTGGCACGAGAGCTTAGTGCGGTGAGGGACATCGCTTGTCAAGCGGCACGCGCGCTAACCGGCGCTGACGGCGCCGCCTTCTTCCAGCGCGACGGAGAGCTTGGCTATTGCGCGGAAGAAAATGCTATCGGCCCGCTCTGGAAGGGGCAACACTTTCCGATGACGAGATCCCTCAGCGGTTGGACGATGTTAAATCGCCAAGCAACCGTCATCGAAGACGTTTATTCCGATGCACGCATTGCAATCGATGCATATCGCCCCACGTTTGTGAAAAGTTTGGTGATGGTACCCATCCGCACAGCCGCCCCCATTGGAGCAATTGGCATTTACCGGGCCACGCGGCACCAGGCCAGTCCGGAGGAGGTGAGGCTACTACAGGCATTGGCTGATAGCGCTTCCCTTGCGATGCAGCATATTCAGCTCTCCAACCGCTTCCGCGCTCTCTCTCAGCGCCTGTTCGAGACAGCGGAGAATGAGCGCCGGCACATTGCGCATGAGCTCTATGACGAGATCGGTCAGCTACTAATCGCCATACAGTTCAACCTGCAAAGCAATAAGGTCCACTCCGAGGCCTTGCCACTGCAGCCACCGTTGGATACGAGCATCGGGATCGCCGAACGCCTCTGCCAAAGGGTACAGAAGCTCGCATTGAATCTGTACCCTGAACTGCTTGATAACCTCGGCCTTGTCTGTGCCTTGAAGTGGCACCTGAGACAGGCCACTCAACATACAGGCTTGCTAGCCCGCTTTCATAGCGAGCTCGACAGCCGCTTTGGCCAAAACATCGAGATCATCTGCTTTCGTGTGGCCGAGGAAGCGATAAATAACGTCATCAGCCACGCCATGGCGGGGTCGATTAGAGTCGAGATCGGTGAGCAGGACAACCACTTATGCTTGGCCGTAGTCGACGACGGTATCGGCTTCGACGTATCGAAGCTACGATTCGATCCGCACCACCGTTCGCTCGGCTTGCTTGGCATGCAGGAAAGAGCTTTACTAATTGGAGGTGATGTGCGAATCACCAGCGTTCCTGGCGAGGGAACAACCGTTCGCGGCCGCTTTCCCCTAAAAACTACTGCTATTGACGACGGCGCACACATCCAGTAGCGGAGAATCAGGATGAACCGGATCCGTGTTCTTCTGGCCGATGACCACACGCTGGTGCGTGCCGGTCTTCGCTCTCTATTGGAGCAAATGCCTTCGGTTGAAGTAGTGGGTGAGGCCAGCGACGGTCTTGAAGCCTGCCGATTGGCCCGATCTCTACATCCGGACATCGTGCTGATGGACATTGCCATGCCCAACCTCAATGGCGTGGAAGCGACCGAGCAAGTGCTGAGATCAGCCGATGTACAAGTTCTCATACTCTCAATGTACTCGGCCGAGGAGTACGTGCAGCGCGCCCTCAAGGCGGGAGCAAGCGGCTACATCCTCAAGAGTTCCGCGACCACGGAACTCGAGCTCGCGATCAATTCGGCCGTGGCCGGCAAGACCTTCCTAAGCCCGGCAATTGCCAAGACCGTCGTCGCGGACTACCTCGACAGAACAAGCGCAGAGGCTGATTCGGAGCGGGGAGCATTGACCCCGAGGCACCGGCAGATTCTGCAGCTTATAGTCGAGGGCAAGACCAACAAGCAGATCGCGCAGGTGCTGCATCTGAGCATCAAGACTGTGGAAGCGCATCGCGCGGAGCTGATGCATCGCCTCGACATCCATGATGTGCCGGGCTTGGTGCGCTATGCGCTGCGCAGCGGAATCATTCCACCGCAGGAACCATAGAGCCTGTTGACATCCGCCCACGGCGCCGCGGTGAATGTCAACAGACTCTGGCCAGGCCGCCTGCACAGCGCGGCGCTATCATTCCCAGGGCGCAACGAGGGCGATCCGAGGCGGCAGCAATGGCTAACTTGCTGGAGGGTAACTACTCACCCCTCGTCATCCTGCGCGCAGCGAAGCGGAGTCGCAGGATCCAGCGACCAGTTTCTGCGACTTCGCCTTACGGCTCCGCGCAGAATGACAGTGCGGACAAGGCATCCTGCGCAGAGGGGGGGCAGTAGTTACGCTGGAGGATACCAATCGCCCGGGCGTCTACCTTGAACCGATAGCCGAAGGCGCGACGCTTCTAAAGGGATTTGCGGCGCTCGAGGCGGCTGCCTTGATTGCGGCGCTCGAGGCGGTTATCGCGGCGGCGCCGTTTCGCCACATGCTGACCCCAGGCGGACGCCGGATGTCGGTGGCGATGACCAATTGCGGTCGCAACGGCTGGGTCACGGATCGCAGTGGCTATCGCTACACCGGGTGCGACCCGATGACACAAAATCCGTGGCCGCAGATGCCGGCCGCGGTTTTCAACCTTGCCGCTCGCGCTGCCGGCGCCGGTGGCTTCCCTGGTTTCACACCCGATACGTGCCTGATCAACCGCTATCGACCGGGTGCCCAGCTGACCTTGCATCAAGACAAGGACGAATGCGACTTCAGCGCACCGATCGTCTCCGTCTCACTCGGGTTATCGGCCGTGTTTCTATTTGGCGGCCTGCACCGCCGCGATCGCCCGCGGCGGATTCGCATGCACAATGGCGATGTCGCCGTATGGGGCGGCACGGCCCGACTTGCCTACCACGGCATTGCCCCGCTCGCCGATGGCGACCACCCGCTGACCGGGCGTTGCCGCATCAATCTGACGCTACGCAAGGCCACTTGATTGGGGTCACGCATAGTAAGGTGTCAGCGTCATTCTGAATTCCTAATTCTCAGTAAACCACTGAACAAGAAGAATTCGCTGAGATTGGCGGGAATTGTTGAGCATCGGTAATATGATGTCGGTAAGAGGCCAATTGGATATTTCACCACCTGGGTGGGCCGAGAGGTAACGCAATGACCGATCCCAATGAAGACTATTATGGCTGGACCCAAGAAACGATCGAGATGTTGCGCCAGGGGAGATTAAGTGAGGTGAATGTAGATGACCTGATTGAGGAGCTAGAGGATATGGCAAAAGGCGAACGCCGAGAGCTTAGAAATCGCTTAGCCGTTTTGCTAGCTCAATTGCTTAAATGGCAGTATCAGCCTAGTCACCAGGCCCGGAGCTGGCGAGCGACGATTAAGGAGCAGCGTCACCAGATTGTTCTGCTTTTGAGGAATAGCCCCAGCCTGAAGCCCGTCCTTGAAGAAATCCTAAACGAGGCATATCCCAGCGCGGTGCAAAGAGCGGTACGGGAGACAGATTTGGATGAAAATACCTTCCCCGCCAGCTTCGAGCAAACCGGCTGGACATGTGAGCAGGTATTGGATAGTGAGTTTTACTCTGATTGACATCTTAAATAGCGCAGAGGGACAAACGTCGGGGTTCGCAAACTCACCCCAACCTACCGAGCTGGGCCATGGCCGCGTGGCAACCCCGACCTGCCTATCTGATATCATCCTCTAGCTCTGGTTGTAGTCCAGGTCCTGCGTTTCACTGCAAATCGACCCAACCGATCGTTTTCCCTCAAGGACGACGAAACGACCGTTAACTGCGGAGCGCTGGGGCCGTGGAGGAAGGATGCGGCGCAGTATGTGCCGATGCTTGGCTACCAGCTGCTTGCGGGGAAAACTCTACGTCGGCTGAGAGGGGAAAGATGGAAAAGGCTTCCGGCAAACTCTTCGAGCAGCATCTTGAGCGCAATGAGGCGAATTACGTCGCGCTATCGCCGCTCACGTTCATCGAACGCACCGCCGCGGTGTTCCCCGAGCACAGCGCCGTTATATACGGCGAGCTTGAGCGAAGCTGGGCACAGACCTACGAGCGGGTGCGCCGGCTTGCCTCGGCACTCCGCGCCCATGGTGTCGAGCGCGGCGATACCGTGGCGGTCATGCTGGCGAACACGCCGGAGATGCTCGAGGCGCATTTCGCCGTTCCGATGGCAGGTGCCGTGCTCAATGCCCTCGACGTGCGCCAAGAGGCCCGCGCCATCGCCTTTATCCTGCAGGACAGCGAAGCCAACGTGCTGATTACCGATACGGAATTCGCCCAGACCATTGAGAAGGCGCTCGATACGCTGTCGTCCCCGCCGCTGGTGATCGATGTGGACGATTCTCAAGTTCCCGCCGGCGAGCGTCTCGGCAAGTTGGACTACGAGGCTCTGCTCGCCGAGGGTGACCCGGCGTTCACCTGGGAGTCCCCACAGGATGAATGGGATGCCATCGCGGTTAACTACACTTCGGGGACGACCGGAAATCCCAAGGGAGTGGTCTATCATCACCGCGGCGCCTATCTCAATGCCGTCAGTCATATCTTGGTCTGGGGCATGGCTCAGCAGCCGGTTTATCTCTGGACATTGCCCATGTTCGACTGCAACGGTTGGTGCTTCCCGTGGACGATCACGGCCATGGCGGGAACCCACGTTTGCATGCGCCAAGTGCGCGCCGAGGCCGTGTTGGAGGCGATTCGCCGCTACCGGGTGAGCTATTTTTGCGCTTCTCCGGCCGTGCTGAACACACTGCTTGCCGCGCCCGCGAAGCTCAGGCGCAAATTCCACCATCCGGTCAAAGTGATGACTGCCGCGGCCGCACCAGCGGCCTCGGTCATCGCCGGCATCGAGGCCATGGGCATCGAGCTGACCCATGTCTACGGCCTGACCGAGGCCTACGGCCCGGCGACGGTTTGTGTGCGGCAGCCGCAGTGGGACACGCAACCGCCCGCGCAACGCGCTCGCCTCAAGGCGCGGCAGGGCGTGCGCTATCCCATGTTGGAAGGGCTTATGGTGGCCGACCCAGCAATGCTGGAACCCGTGCCGAAAGACGGGCGCACGATTGGCGAGGTGTTCCTGCGCGGCAATACCGTCATGAAAGGCTATCTCAAGAGCACACTGGCCACCGATGAGGCCTTCGCCGGCGGCTGGTTTCATACGGGGGATCTGGCGATCTGGCATGCGGATGGGTATGTGGAAATCAAGGACCGTTCCAAGGACATCATCACCGCGGGCGGCGAGAAACTCTCGAGCCTCGAGATCGAGTCTGTCCTCTGCCAGCACCCGGCGATCATGGAGGCGGCGGTGGTGGGAAGACACGACGATCAGTGGGGTGAGACTCCGTGCGCCTTCGTCTCGCTGAAGCCGCAGGCCGACGACGTCAGCGCCGAGGAGATCATCGAATTCTGTCGGCAAAGCCTAGCGCATTCTAAGGTGCCCAAGACGGTGGTGTTCTGCGAGCTACCCAAGACGGCGAACGGAAAGGTGCAGAAATTCAAACTGCGCGCCTACGCCTGGAGGCTCTAAGCGAGCCGCTTTATCGGCCGATACCAGGCTGAGCTTGCCGCCTCGGGCAATCTGCCAATTGGCGCCTTTGTGTGACATCGAAGGAGGGCGCGTTTGCAACGCGAGAGCCTGGACTACGAGGTGGTGATCGTAGGCGGCGGCCCCTCGGGTCTGGCGGCCGCGATCCGCCTCAAGCAGTTGGCGCTGGAGCATGCGCGCGAGCTATCGGTGTGTGTGCTGGAGAAAGGCAGCGAGATCGGCGCCCATATTCTCGCGGGCGCGGTGATCGAGCCCCGTGCTTTGGACGAGCTTCTCCCGGACTGGCGGGCGCGCCGCGCGCCGCTCAATACGCCGGTGACGGAGGATCAGTTCCTTTTCTTGCGCAAAGGCAGCGCCTACCGCTTGCCGGTTCCAGCGCCGATGCGCAATGCGGGCAACTACATCGTCAGCCTCGGCAATGTTTGTCGCTGGCTTGCCGGGGAGGCCGAGGCACTGGGTGTGGAGATCTATCCCGGGTATGCCGCCGCCGAGGTACTCTACCACACCGACGGTTCGGTCAAGGGTGTCGCTACCGGCGATATGGGGCTTGCGCCAGATGGCGCGCCCGGACCCCATTACCAGCCGGGCATCGCGCTGCACGCAAAGCAGACGCTTCTCGCCGAAGGCTGTCGTGGATCGCTCACCAAGGGTTTGTTCGAACGCTACGCTCTGGGAGAGGCAGCGCAGCCGCAAACCTATGGCTTGGGTATCAAAGAGCTTTGGGAGGTCGAACCACGCCACCATTACCCGGGGCGCGTGATCCATACGCTTGGCTGGCCGCTGGACTGGAAGACCTACGGTGGCGCCTTCCTTTATCACATGGAGCAACGCCAGGTCGCAGTGGGATTTGTGGTCGGGCTGGATTACACCAACCCAACTCTCTCCCCATTCGAGGAGATGCAACGCTTCAAGCTCCATCCCGCCATGCGGCCGATCTTCGCCAGTGGCAGGCGAGTCAGCTACGGTGCGCGGGCGCTTGTCGAAGGCGGCTATCAGAGCTTACCGCGGCTCACCTTTCCCGGTGGGATGCTCCTTGGTGACACGGCTGGGTTTCTCAATGTCCCCAAGATCAAGGGCATCCATATGGCCATGAAATCCGGCATGGTGGCGGCGCAGGCGGTATTCGAAGCACTGAGCGAGGCCGGCGAGCCGCCACGCGAGATCCTGGGCTATCCCGCGCAGCTGCGCCAAAGCTGGCTATGGGAGGAGCTCTTGCGCGCGCGCAATATACGTCCCAGTTTCCGCTGGGGACTGTGGCCGGCACTGGCCTACTCGGCGCTGGATACGTATCTCTTTCGCGGCCGTGCGCCCTGGACATTCGCCAACCAGGCCGATCACACCTGCCTCAAACCCAAGAATCAGGTACGGCGTATCGACTATCCCGAACCCGATAACAGAATCAGCTTTGATCGCCTGTCCTCTGTCTATCTCTCCAACACCCATCATGCCGAAGGCCAGCCCTGCCATCTCAAGCTCCGCGATAAGCACACGGCCATTGATGTTAATCTTGCCCGCTATGATGCGCCCGAGAGATATTATTGCCCAGCCGGTGTCTACGAGATTGTTGCTGATGCGGACGGGCGGCCTCGCCTGCAAATCAATGCCGAGAACTGCATACACTGCAAGGCCTGCGACATCAAGGATCCGACACAGAACATCGACTGGGTGGTGCCCCAGGGCGGCGATGGCCCTAATTACCCCAATATGTAAGACGATGGATTACCAGGCGGTAATCGGAACGCAAACCCGATCGCGTGAGGCCTTTGGGGTGCCAAGGCCGGTTGACATTCGCCCACGGCGTTGCGGGTGAATGTCAACCGGCCGTAGGATCTAGAACAAAAGATTCTATCCCTGAAAGGATGTTTCCCGGCGCAGGATGGTCTATACGTATGTAGATGGATTAAATGTGTGAGATCGCCGACAGGGAGGTGATTCGAGGATGCGAATCGAAATTCACGCTGAGCGCTTTAGGTTGAACCGGAGTCTTTATCGCTATATCAGGCGTAAGGTGCTGGCCTGCATAGGCGAGTGGCAGATCGACGTACGCAAGGTCATGGTCTCGCTCACGGACGTGGCACGTAGCTCTGGTCGCATCCAAAAGCGCTGTCGGGTCGAAATGGTACTGGATGGACTACCGGGCGTAATCTGCCATCAAGTCGATGGCGACGCGTTTCGTGCCATCGACCGCTCCATGGCACGTCTCCACTCGCTGCTGCAGCGGACCTTGCGCGGGGAGCGAGCGGGGTCGCGGCTGCCTATTCAGGCGCCTGCACTGTCGCATCTAACGCTAGAGCAGGGCTTGGATTCCTGAAGGGAAGGCCGTGCGGTAGGGCGCATTAGGTCGAACAGGCCGTAATGCGCCGAATCTCTAACCCCGGCAACCGTGTTCAACGGCACTATGGGACAATGTCAGGGTGGCAGCAGTCCAGCATTGGGACACCCGCGTGATCGGATCGTATTGGGGTGGGACTTCTGAAGCCCGAGTGGACTGCTGATGAGATCCTGGGCGAGCTGACTGCGCTACGCGAATCGCAGCGCAGCGTGATCCTGGCCACGCTTGGCGCAGGGGCGTATCCCGAGGCCAGCTACGCGCCTTATGTCTGCGACGAGTGGAACAATTTCTATATTTTCGTCAGTCGCTTGGCTCGCCATACGGAGAGCCTCGAGGCGGATCGCAAGGCGAGCCTGCTCTTTATTGAACCCGAGCATTTAACGCGGCAAATATTCGCCCGCCGCCGCCTTACTTATCGCTGCGACGTTCAGCCGATTGGCTGCGGTACCGCGCAATGGAGAGCGCAGCTCAGCGCCCTGCAGAGGCGGTTTGGCACTATCGTGGAGAGCCTCAGCCGGCTCCCCGATTTCCGGCTATTTCGGCTGGTACCGTTTGAAGGGCGCTTCGTGCGCGGCTTCGGACAGGCGTTTCAATGGACGCGCGACCAGCACCACGACCGTTGGAGGCACATCGGGCCCGACAATCGTCAGTGACAGGCCAGTTGCGGATTTCGCCTGCGTTAGGGCCGGGGATAATGTGCAAAGCCGCCGGGTGGTGTGCGTGCCGGCGGCTTCGCTTTGCAGCAGCAATTATTTCCGTGCGGTCTTGGCAAATCCGCTGGCGTTCTCCTGGGCCAGCTGCTGCGCCTTCTCGGCAAACTCCCGGTTCAGCGCAACCACTCTCTCTGCGTCTCCCTTTACCCGCTCGCCAACCGTCTTGACGACTTCCTGCTGGCCCTGGACGTAGCTTTCCAAATCTTTGGGCTCTCGGATCTCAAGCGCCGTTCGCCACTGCCGTAACCCGAGCTCCGTATAAGCTTTCGTCGCCTCCAGCTGTACATTGACCAATTTTTCCAAATGATCCACCCCGAGCCCAAAGAATGCGCGGGTGGGCCCCATCAGCAGCCGCTCGAACTGCTCGTTATACCGATCAGGGGTAGTAGTGGTACTCATTGCAACCTCCATATCGTTGCCAAGGCAAGACCCAGCCTATCCGGACTTGCTGCAGTGCACAATAACAGCTGGAAGGATGGATAGCAACAGCGCTTCTCGACGCCTTTTGTCAGTAAACGTCGCATTGCGCCTTGCACCGGCTACCTGGGCGGCTGGATCGTCCGGCGCCGGCGACGCGGCCTGTGTGACCGCCTGCTAAGCGATCTCCGCCGCATCTGCAAACACGACCCGGTTTTTACCGCGCCGCTTGGCGTGGTACATGCGCTGATCCGCGATATCGATCAACTGCATCCAGTTGGCAGCGCCGTCCGCCAAGCGCTCGGCCACGCCCATGCTGGCCGTCAGGGGTAGCCCCTCGGGGCGCACCCCAAACCCTACTTCACGCAGACGGTCAATGACGATACACGCGCCGGCGGTATTCGTATTGGGCAGGACTAAAACGAACTCCTCGCCGCCCCAACGAACCAGGACGTCACCATGGCGCAGGATACCCTGAATACGCTCGGCCGCTTGCCGAAGCGCATGATCCCCCTCCTCGTGGCCGCGGCTATCATTGATCGCCTTGAAGTCATCCAAGTCCATGAAGATTAGTGCGAGCGGCGCCCCTTGCCGCTCGGCTAGTTGAAACAGCAGGTGCAGAACTTCTTCACCGGCGTGGCGGGTGAATCCTTTGGTGAGGTTGTCGCGCGAGGCCCGCATCACCAGTGCCAGCATGAAATGCAGCTGCATCATTCCCGCAAGTGTGGCCACCAAGCTGATCAATATCAGCAGCCAGATCGACCCGGCAAACTTGGCCCAGCTGATGACATCGAAGCGCGTGAAGGCTACGAGTATCACCGCCAGCCCCAGGGGCGAGAAGAATAGCGCGCCTTCCAGTGCCGTGATCGGAAACATCGCCAGCCCCGCCATCATAACGAAGGGTAGAAATGCATAGCCCGCGGCCGGCACGGCCGCTAACTCACCCGTATCGAACAGATTCAGCAACGGGTGCGCAAACAAATAGAAAAGGGTAGGAATGGCAAGTAGCAGAGCAAACCCACGGTAGGCATCCGGCATGGTATCGGAGCGGATGAATAAGCACGCCAGCATGGCGAAGGCAAGGCTTGCTAATACGCGACCGCCGGCCAGAAGCCCCCACAGCGGCCAGCTGAAGGCAAGATAATCGATCAGGATCCACAAAGGAGTCAGTAGCGCGAACAGCCCCGCGACAATGCGCACACGCGAGGTGATCAGATCGGCACGCCTTCGTTGTACCAGCACCGAATGCCGGGATGGCAACAGCAGGCTTGCCAACTCGATGCCCGCGACATTGCTTATCCGGGCAAAGGCTGCATTGAGGACAGTCACGAGCGCTTGCACGTTAATGGAACACTCTGCCGCCTGACGGCTGCGCCCCCGCTCAATCAACAACCCAGGAGGCCGCTCCGGCACCGAGTGCGCTCGCGTGATAAGCCACGTGATCGCGCATGAAGGTGTCGACGAAGTAATAGCTATGGTCGTAGCCGGCCTGCAAGCGCAAGGTTAAAGGATAGCCGACCTCGCGGCAGGTTCTCTCCAGCTCCCACGGCATGAGCTGTTCGCTGATGTACTGATCCGCCGTGCCCTGGTCGACGAGCATAGGCAGTCGGCTCGCCGTGCTTTGCACGAGGTGGTGCGCATCGTACTCCCGCCACGCGCTTTCTTCTCGGCCGAGATAAGCGCTGAAAGCTTTCTTGCCCCACGGGACGAGGCTCGGGGCGCAGATTGGGGCAAGCGCGGAGACCGAGCGATAGCGATCGGGGTTGCGCAACGCGACGATCAATGCGCCATGGCCACCCATGGAGTGGCCGAATACCCCGGCACGCCGCGTATCGGCGGGAAAGGCGTCCGCGATCACACCCGGCAGCTCCTCCACTACGTAGTCGTACATTCGGTAGTGCGCGCTCCAAGGAGACTGGGTCGCATTGAGGTAGAAACCGGCGCCACTGCCGAAGTCATAGTCATCGTCCTCACCCGGCAGATTGAGCCCGCGCGGGCTTGTATCGGGCACCACCAATAGGATCCCATGCGCGGCGGCGTAACGCTGGGCACTGGCCTTTACCATGAAGTTCTCTTCGGTACAGGTCAGGCCCGATAGCCAATAGAGTACTGGTACTTTGCCTCGCTCCGCCTGGGGCGGGCGGAAGATCGAGAAGCGCATCGTTGTGTTACATGTGCTGGACCAATGCCGGTAGAACTCGACCTGCCCGCCGAAACAGCGATGGCGTTGCATGAGCTCCAGATTCTCGCTGGTCATCGCAAGGGGCTCCTCCTGGGCTTGCGGTTCGATGCTATGACAATTCCTCTTGCCGGGCTTAGAACCGGATAACGCTGCGGATGGATTCGCCTTTGTGCATTAGATCAAATGCGTCGTTGATGCGCTCCAAGGGTATGACATGGGTAATTAGATCATCAATATTGATCTTGCCTTCCATATACCAATCGACGATCTTGGGCACCTCGGTGCGGCCCTTGGCGCCGCCGAATGCGCTTCCCTTCCATACCCGGCCGGTGACGAGCTGAAACGGCCGGGTGCCGATCTCTTCGCCGGCGCCGGCGACACCGATGATGATGCTGGTTCCCCAGCCCTTATGGCAGCACTCCAGCGCCTGGCGCATGAGCTTGGTGTTGCCTACGCACTCGAAAGTGTAGTCGGCGCCTCCGCGCGTCAGCGAGATCAGGTAAGGCACCAGATCGCCTTCAATCTCGTTTGGATTGACGAAATGCGTCATGCCGAACTTCTCGGCGAGCGCTTGTTTGGTTGGATTAATATCCACCCCGATGATCCTATCGGCGCCGCACAGGCGCGCACCTTGAATCACATTGAGCCCGATTCCACCCAGCCCAAACACTATCACGTTGTCGCCAGGCCGCACCTTGGCGGTATTGATCACCGCTCCGATGCCGGTGGTGACACCACAACCGATGTAGCAGACCTTCTCAAACGGCGCATCCGCGCGGATCTTCGCCAATGCAATCTCCGGCACCACCGTGTAGTTGGCGAAGGTGGACGTCCCCATATAGTGATGGATCATCTCGCCGTTGAGCGAGAAACGGCTGCTGCCATCGGGCATGACCCCGCGGCCCTGCGTATCCCGAATGGCCCCGCATAGGTTGGTCTTGCCGCTGAGGCAGAACTTGCACTGCCGGCATTCGGGGATATACAAGGGAATAACATGGTCTCCTGGCCGAAGCGATTTGACCTCGGGGCCGACTTCCGCGACGATGCCCGCGCCTTCGTGGCCAAGGATGGACGGGAACAAACCCTCGGGGTCGGCGCCCGAGCGAGTGAACTCATCAGTATGGCATACGCCGGTGGCCTTGATCTCGACCAGCACCTCCCCCGCTTTGGGGCCGTCGAGTGTAACGGTCTCCACGCTCAGAGGCCGCTTCGCCTCAGTTGCTACTGCCGCACGGATTTCCACTGCGATTTACCTCCAATTGCCCGTATCATGCGCGTGCTAGCGGGCCTCGCCTGAAAGGGCGATCCCTGATCATCAGTAAAGCAGTCGTAACGCACCTGCGCGGGTCGCGGCAGTCGGCACACGTGTCTGCCCGACCTCGGCAAACCGCCCGGGACTCCGGCAAGGTCCTCCAGGGATAGCATATAGCTGAAAGACACCGGGTGCAGAGACTACCCACAGAGGATAGCTTCTGAGACAATTTGATTTCTCCAAGACTCGAGACCTGAGGAACAGTACATGGTCGACTATCGCCGCATCATCACCATCGAGCCAGGGAAATGCGGTGGTAAACCCTGCGTCCGCGGAATGCGAATCACCGTCTATGACGTCCTGGATTACCTCGCTTCCGGTATGACCACGGACGATATTCTGACCGACTTCCCGTACCTCACCCGCGAGGATATCCAGGCTTGTCTTGCTTTCGCTGCCGATCGTGAAAAACATATGCTATCGATACCGGTGTGAGGCTACTGTTTGATCAGAACCTATCTCCGCGCCTTGCGCCAAGGCTTGACGACCTGTATCCCGGTTCCGCCCACGTGCAGGACTTTGGTCTTTCGCAGGCATCCGATACCACCTTGCTTGATTTTGCGGAACGGGAAGGCTTTATCCTAACCAGCAAGGACTCTGATTTCTTTGAGTCGGCGTTGTTGCGTGGTCAATCCGCCAAGATCGTATGGATTCGGCGCGGCAACTGTTCGACCGCGGAAATCGAGAACGTTCTGCGCCGTGACGTTGCTGATATCGAGCATCTGGCGAGAACGGAAAATCTCTACCTCCTGATGCTGTGCTGATTGCCACTCTTTACTCAACTCCACTTGTGTTGTGGAGCAAAGCGGATAAGTCGGGTGACAGCGACCATCAGAGCCGCTCCAATATGGCAGCCGTGAAATCGGTGGTGCTGCCTTTGCCGCCTAAGTCTCGAGTAATCCGGTCGCCGGCTTCGATGGCGCCGCCAATCGCAGTGCGAATTCGCTCGGCCGACTCGCACATGTCAAGGTGGTCGAGCATCAGGCAAGCCGCGAGCATCATGGCGGTGGGGTTGGCGATATTCTGTCCGGCGATATCGGGCGCGCTGCCGTGCACCGCCTCGAAGATCGCCTTGTTGTCCCCGATATTGGCGCCGGGCGCGAGACCGAGCCCTCCTCCCAGACCGGCGCAGAGATCCGAGAGGATGTCTCCAAACAGATTGGTGGTCACGATGATATCGAACTGATGCGGGTTCATCACCAGCTGCATGGCCGCGTTGTCGATGATCAGCTCCTGGTGCGCGATGTCCGGATAGTGCTTGGCAACCTCCCGGCCAACGTCCAGAAACAACCCCTGGGTCGCCTTTAGAATATTGGCTTTGTGGCAGACCGTGACCTTGCGTCGGTTAAGGCGCCGCGCCAGCGCGAAGGCATAGCGGATAATGCGCTCCGACTCGAAGCGGGTAATTACGCTCAGATTTTCGGCGCGAGAGTCGTCTGCGCTGCGGTGCTGGCCCTGCCCGGAGTACATCCCCTCGGTATTCTAGCGGATGATGATCAGATCGAGACCCGTATAGAGTGCCCGCGCGCCCTTGAAAGAGAGAACCGGGCGAACGTTGGCGTAAAGATCGAAGTGCTTGCGAAGCGTGACGTTGACGGAGGTGAAGCCGCGGCCGATCGGTGTGGTCACCGGCCCCTTCAAGGCGACTCCAGTGCGTTCGATGAGATCCAACGTCTCCTGCGGGATAAGCTCCTTGCCTGCATCGAGCGCTGTTTGGCCGATGGCCGCTGCATGGTATTGGAAGTCGCAACCGGCCTTTTTCAATACTTCCAGGGTGGCATCGCTAACGCTCGGGCCAATGCCATCGCCCGGGAGCAGAGTGATCTCGCGCGCGCTCATGAGCCCTCCCGGCAGTAGTCGAGCAGAGAATTTGGTTCGTTGATCATATTGGAGGGTATGGGACTTCGCGGCACGGGGGCAAGGAGCGATAAAACCGAGCAGGCGCGCTCAACCTGAGCCAGCGAGACATGATCGAAATTGAGCGCGCAAGTCACAGGCATCCCGTCCTCGGCGGTCAGAACAACTTCGCTGGTGAGGCCGCGAATGGTGCGCGTGACGGGTACTCGCCCCGCTTTGGGCGAGCTCACGCACCGCCCTGTCATTCACCGCCGGCCGGCGAGGGCTGGGTCATCTTTTCGATTCGCGTATCCAAGCCCTCTTTGGCCGCCTTGAGCGTTTCCTCCACCTGTTTCGCCTTTTTCAGATCTTTTGCATAGCCGGACAATACTGTTTGCTCCGACTGGCTACCCGCATTTATAGCTTTGCCTGCGGAATCCCCGCCGAAGTCGCAACCGGCAAGCGCAGCCGCCAAAGCACAACCCGCAACGGCTAAAGATCGCTTCACTGCATCCTCCATTTTCCAATCGAGTGCATGGCCTCAACAGTGCTAATGCAGCACGAACGTCATGCGAATCGCAAGTGCTAATGGATAACCCCGTTTGCCCTTACCCTGGAACTGCGAAGCGCGGCGCAGCTTTGGCGGGCTACCATCGGCTATGGCACGAAACTCAGAAACAGCCAGGCGGCGAACAACACCAGATGGACCGCGCCGGGCAAGACCGTGGTGCGACCGGTGCGCAGTGATATCGCCACCACGAATAGGGTCAACACAAGCAGGACGGTAGATTTATCGTCGATGCCGAGCATCAGCGGCCAACCTGCGATCAACGCAACCGCTGCCACGGTCGGAACGGTCAGGCCAATGCTGGCTATCGCCGAGCTAATGGCGAGGTTCAGGCTGGTCTGAAGCCGGTTCTTGGCCGCTGCCCTCACCGCCGCAACACCTTCAGGCAACAACACGATTGCGGCGATCAGTATGCCAATTGTTGCGGGAGGCGCCCCAACCGATTGGAGCGCTGCTTCAAGCGCCGGGGAAATCGCCTTGGCACCGATAACCACCACAATCAGAGCCGTCAGCAACAGAGCAAGACTGATCCAGGCATCGCGATTCGCCGGATGCTCGCCATGGTCGTTCCCTCCGCAGCCATCCTGATCAGGGTGCAGAAAATAGCCGCGATGGCGTATGGTCTGCACGAACGTAAAAGCGGCAAACAGCGCCAGAGTCGCGATCGCAACGAACCCCAGTTGGCCGGGCGTGTAAAGCGGCCCGGGATTGCTGGTCGCATAGTTCGGCAGGATCAAGGTGCAAACCACGATCACGGACAAGGTTCCAAGCGCTGCATTGACACCTTCCAACTGGAAGTCCTGTATCAGGTGTCGGCTTCCTCCAACCAACAGGCTCATACCTATGATTCCGTTCAGAATAATCATGACTGCGGCAAATACGGTGTCACGTGCCAAAGCGGTTGCGGCAGAACCGCCGCTAAGCATCAGCGACACAATCAAGGCTACCTCGATAATAGTTACTGCAAGCGCGAGCACCAGGGTGCCAAACGGCTCGCCAACCCGGTGGGCGATGACTTCCGCGTGATGCACCGCCGTGATCACGCTGCCCGCCAATGCGGCAATGACCAGCAGCGTGATTCCCGGCAGGGGCGGCGCAAACTTCTGCAGAAGAAGAACGATAAGCCCAAGTAGCGGAATAACGAGAGACCAGATCGGGTTGTAGGATGTAGCCGTTTGCATAAAGGTTACCCAACAGAACGATCCCATATTAACGTGGCAATTACTAACCACACCACATCGACGGAAGATTTGTCATGCGAAACCTAAGCAAAGCGGCGCTTAATTGTGCTCTTGTCCTGTGCTATTTCGCTGCTTCAATTGCTCTTGCACAGAGTGCCCAGGCTACCGCGGTGCTCTTCCAGAATGTCCGTATATTTGACGGCACGTCCGATCGACTCTCACCCCCTTCAAACGTACTGGTGGTTGGGAATAGTATTCAGACGATATCCGACGGTTCAATTGACCCACCTGACGATCTGTCCCTGACGACGATCCAGGGCAATGGGCGTACCCTTATTCCGGGTATGATCGACGCGCACTGGCATGCGATGCTTGCGGCCTGAAGACCGCCCAGATGATGGCGGAAAATGACATCTGGCTGAGCTTGCAGCCCTTTGTGCATGAGTTCACCACGCCAATGCCAACCGAAGCAGCGCGTGCCAAGCAGCAGCAGGTCTACGCGGGGACGGACAACGCCTATCGGCTAGCAAACAAATACGGTATCGAAACCGCCTGGGGAACGGACACTCTGTTCTCGGCTCAACTCGCCGCGACCCAAGGCGCGCAAGTCGCTTATATGAAACGCTGGTATGCATCTGCGCAGGTCTTGGAAATGGTCACCGCGACCAATGCCGAGCTGCTCGCGCTGTCCGGTCCGCGCAATCCGTACCCCGGCAAGCTGGGTGTCGTGGCGCAAGAGGCGTTTGCGGATCTGCTGTTGGTGGATGGCAACCCACTGGAAAACCTCGATCTGGTCGCCAACCCGGAAGACAACTTCGTTGTGATTATGAAAGACGGGATTGTATATAAGAATTTACTTCGGTGACCAATCCGACGTGCTGTCTCTGATCTGGCCCATACAATTCAAGCGTGAAGTAGAGGAGCGGGAGGAAGCGCGGCAAGGACCGGACTAAGCTGTGCGCTGCGCCGCAGCAATTGCCGGGAGATCCGGTGCTCGATAGTTCCTCCCGCTATCGTGCTGTCACTCCCTGATAGTTCGATGGGTTGTGACGGGATCACTGCTGAAGTAAATCCGGCGAAGCTCAGTTCGCCAG
Organism: Nitrococcus sp.; assembly: GCA_030452365.1. Lineage (GTDB taxonomy): Bacteria > Pseudomonadota > Gammaproteobacteria > Nitrococcales > Nitrococcaceae > Nitrococcus. The sequence goes on along the minus strand of JAKDMK010000001.1, from coordinate 1,645 downwards.
AGAGCGGCGTCGCATCCGCTGCGACATATTGCAGGCTTAACCGGTCAGCGCTTGGCCAGTTCCAGCAGGCGCTGCCAGAGTATGACGGCTGCCATTACCAGGGCACCTGCGATCAGGCCCACCGCAATACCGCCCAGGGTGGGTGTCACGGCGGCCAACACGGGACCAATCGTGGCAACCTCCGACAAACGCGCCGTGATACCGGCAATCCAATCCTGCAGCCCATGAAAGCCGTGGACCAGTATACCGCCGCCCACCAGGAACATGGCGACGGTACCCGCAAAGGCCAGGAACTTCATCAGCAGGGGCGCAAAATTCATGAGCCGAGCACCCAGCCAACGCTGCGGCTTAAGCCACGGAGCGCGTCCCTCTCGCTGCATCAGGTACTGGCCGACATCATCCAGCTTTACGATGCCGGCGACCAAGCCGTACACACCGGCGGTCATGATCAACCCGATCGCGGACAGCACCAGCACCTGCCGCAGGAGATCCATGTCAGCCACCAGTCCAAGCGTCAGCACGATGATTTCCGCGGACAGAATAAAGTCCGTACGCACGGCGCCCTTTATCTTCTGCTGCTCGAAATGAACCAGATCGATCGAGGGATCCAGCCGGCGCTCGACGAGTCGCGCGCGATGGGAGGCGTCTTCTGCGGCGGAGTGCAGAAACGTGTGGGCTACTTTCTCAAAACCCTCAAAACATAGAAACAGACCACCGACCATCAGCGCGGGAGTGATCAGCCAGGGCGCTACAAAAGACACCACCAGCGCGGCTGGTACCAAAATACATTTGTTGCGTAACGAACCCTTTGCCACCGCCCAGACCACGGGCAGCTCGCGCTCCGCCCGTACGCCGCTCGCCTGCTCCGCGTTGACCGCCAGGTCGTCACCGAGCACGCCAACTGTTTTCCTCGCCGCAAGCTTGGTCATGGTCGCCACGTCGTCCAGCACTGTGGCGATGTCGTCGAGCAGTAGTAGTAAACTGCCGCCCGCCATTACCCCGCTCTCCCGTCGAAAACGTTAGCTGCTTTCATTGGCGAGCCGTATTCTCGATCCGCGTATCCAACCGCTCTTTGGCCGTCTTTAGCGTTTCTTCCACCTGTTTTGCTTTTTGCAAATCTTTTGCATAGCCGGACCATACTGTTTCTTCTGGCTTAATTCCCGCTTTTGTAGCGTTGTCAGCGGAATCCCCGCCGAAGTCGCAACCGACAAGCGCAGCCGCCAAAGCACAGCCCGCAACCGCTAAAGATAGCTTCACTTCATCCACCACTTTGCAATCGAGTGCATGACCTCAAGTGCGCTAATCCAGCGCGACCATCATGCGAATCGCAAGTCCTATTGGGTGACCCTATTGCCGTCCCGTGCTCACCCGGATCTCGCTCCTCCCTCTCAGCCCGCCTGCGTTACAGCTCACCGGTCTGAGGCGCAGCCACCTTCGATACGACATTAGCAGATCAAGGGAACCAGGCCGAAATCTGAGCGATTGCCGCAGCGAGCCGGCCAATCGATTCCTGCCCAGCAAGTGTTTTCAAGTACGGCGCCCATGCGCCGAGAACGGTCAGCAACTCACTTCGTACCTTGAATGTCTTGATAATGTGAACAAGGCGTTCGTAGGGCAACGCCTCACCCGTCAGTTGCGGTGCCAG
>JAKDMK010000099.1 GCA_030452365.1 Nitrococcus sp. | reverse complement strand
CGCGGGCACGAAGGCGACGACACGTAACGGCCCGCCGCTGCCGCCCTCGATCTTCATCGGCAGCGCAATGGCCGTCGCGCCGGTGGCGGGCAGCTCGTCGAGGTTGGCGACGTTCTCGAGCGCGGGAACGTTGCCATTGAACAGGATCTGATGGCTCTCGAAGCGTTTCGACTGGCCGTAGTCAATGCTCGGGGTGTCGAGTCCTACGGCGCCGATGTCGCGCTCAGTGACCAGCCAGCGCGCCGCCTTCGGGTGTAGGCCGGGGAAGTGCAGCTTGTGCACCGCTTTTTGTCCCCGCTCCGCCGTGCCCATATACGCCTCGCGCTCGGGCCAGAACTTGGCCGAACCCGTGTTCAGAAGCACGATAGCGCCGTCAGGCAGGCGGCCGTGCTCGGCCTCCCATGCTTTGAGGTCGGCGACCGTCACTCGATAGTCGCGGTCGGCCGCAGCCGCCTGCGTAACGTCGATCACCGCGGCGGGGCCGATCAGCTGTCCGATCGGGATCTCATCGACGCTGCGCCGCCCCTTGGCGAAGTGGACCGGCGCGTCGATGTGCGTGCCGCCGTGCTCGGCGGCCGAGAAGTTGTACGCCGAGTAGTAGTAGCCGGCCTGCGTCATTCCTTCAAACACGGTCTCTAGTCTGAACGGCTTTGCGGTCGGCCAGTAGATGGCCTCCTCCGAGAAGGCGTGAGTTAGATCGACCCAGCGGCCATTGGAGAAGCGCTCGGCTTTGGCACTGCCAAGGCAGAGCGCGCAGGCTAGGATCGCGCCTGCGATGAGGGCTATTCGGGTCATTAATCAACCTCCGGGTTACTGGATCAGCCCCTTTAGCGTTTCCCCCACCTTTTCTTGGGCCTTATCCTTGATTTGCTCCGTGGCTTGCTGCAGCGCTTTGGTCTTGGCTTGCTCAAGCGCCTTATTGATGATCGGTTGCAGCAGCTCCGTGGTAAGCTGCGCCACCGTTACTCCGCCTTCGGCAGTTCCGATGTCGTGGACTGCGAATGCTGGAATGCTGACCGTCTGCTTTACATTGGCCACATCGGACAAAACGCTGACTTCGCCACCGGTGAAGCGAAACTCTTGGACTATGAACTTCTTGGGCTTGCCGGTATTGGCTTCAGGGGCGGGTTGTTGTTCCTGAGTCGGGGGCCCGGAAGATTGCTTCAGATTCTCGAGAATTTGCTTGAGATTGGTCTTCATGCCGTCGAATTCGGCGTTCAGGCTTGCACCCCCGACAACGATTTCCTTTACCACGATGGTGTCATTCGCCAGGGATTCCGGGACCAGGCTCACCTTGAGATCACTGAGCTTGAAGGCATAAGGCGACTCGAACCCATCGGGGTTGCCAATCTTGAGGCCGTGCAGTGCGGCATTGCCGGAGAAGAGCGCCAGCTCGACCTGGTTCAGGTTCACCGGCGTGCCGGTTAGCGATGGCCCGTACTGCTCGACAGCATATTTGAGACTGCGATCGAGGGTCAGGAAAAGCACGACAATGAGGATAATGACGATTACGGCTACCGTGCCGACAACGCCGAATAAGATCTTGCCCGGTCTACTCATGTACTGCTCCTTATGGTACCGCTAAAACCTTTGAATTATTGGCTAATTTATTGTGCTGTCCGCCTGCAGAGCGGGCGAAGACATGCACGTGGACAAATACTGTCCCACGCTTCGGCACGTTCATCACGGCAGGCCTGTCCTGAGTGCAGTCGAAGGACGTGGCACGAATTGCTTTCACAGCTTTCCGATATTCTATCGTTCGCGTGATGAAACGGGTAGCTCAACGCCTGCTTGCGATTCTCCCACACGGGGCCGCATCCCGTTGCTCAGAAGGTCTGGGTGCCATCCAGCTTATGGAACAGGTTCTTAGCGGCGCCAGGCCCAATCGGTTCAATAGCCATAAGGGCTAGGATAGCCGTGAACGCTGCGGGAACGACCATTAGGATTGCGGTCGAAGCCGTCGCCCAGCCCATCGTTGTCCGAGTCAACATCGAGCACGTTGGATAGTCTGTCGCTGTCGTAATCGCGGGCGTACGGGCGCATCAGTTCAAAACCGCTCTGGGATGGCCCATAGTTGTTCGAAATGCGGTTGTCTGGGCTTGACTTTACGTGCGGCCGAACGTATGTGCCGTCACTGCGAAGGTAGCCATTGACAAAAACATCTCCCGCTAACGCGGTAGAGCTAACGCCGATGGCGATCAAGACTGCAACGCTTACTACGTAACGCATGGAACCCCCCTCACTGTTGGTGCCGCCCCCGACCATTTCCGAAAGCCGCGCGGGCGCCAATCACGCAGCGGCACAGAGCGGTGTTTCTTTAATGTCACGCCCATTTCCCCAATCCGGATTCGTGGGGCAGCTCGGCCATCCAGTAACGTAGTGAGGGCACAACGCGGGCCAATAGAACAATATGCGATTTAATTCATTGAGTTGGGGGCTACGCTTGCCCCGTCCTCGATAAGCAACTGTAAAGTTTCTCGACGCGGGGCGGGATGTAGGCGGTTATTGGGGCAGGTGGAGTGTTAGGAGCACGTAGACTGTCCGGAGCTGTAGCGCACGATTTGTCCGGTTCTCATTGCCCAACGCGAGCGCAAGCACAACTCGCGCCATTGTGATACTTCACCACCACGACGCCGTGTTCTCGGCTGAGAGCGGCTTCTAGAGCCTACCATCGGTGCTATCCCACCGAGGTGCTACCTTGCCATTACCTCGGAGCGTAGTCCCGTTGACGGCGTCGTGTTGGCTTATATCTGAGCCGCACAATGGAAACCGCTAGGACGGATTAATGCGTAGGATGCGGGAGTGTCGCGATAGGCAGCCCGGCCGCGTACCGGGTTTTTGTGCGCGCTTCAGAGCAATGTTTGCCGTGCTCGCCAAGTCGCGTTCTGCTAAGCGTGTGTTTTTCTGGTGGGCGGCGCTGGGATCGAACCAGCGACCCCTGCCGTGTGAAGGCAGTGCTCTCCCGCTGAGCTAGCCGCCCATAAGTCATCGCAGTCTATGGCGCCGTTCTAAACCTTGTCAACGGACTGGCACTGAGGTCTTCCCGATCGTGGATCTCAGGAAGCGTCCCGGCTATCAAGACCCGCCCGAACTGACAATAGTGCTGATTGAGATGATGAACGCGGGGCGGGATGGCGCATCATCATGGTGGTCATGTTAAACGGAGGGCACCTCCAGCGTCGCATCCAGCTCATCGAGAAACGAACGGTAGCTTGCGATCTGCCAGCCGAGCTTGCGATAGAGCGGTGGCTCATCGATGAGCGCGAGATAATAGCGCTGCGCGCCGCAGAGCACTTTCGCCGGGTAGAGGGAATTCTCCCAATCGAGGCACTCCGGGCGGTAATAGCCCGCGGAGCGCCAAAAGTAGGGCACCACGCTGCCGCTGGCGAGTTTGTCCAACAATGGCTCCGGACCACCCTGATCGCGTATGACCTCGCGGTGCACTTGCAGATCCTCGTCGGTTAGCACGACCAGTCGATGCGGTCGCCCGTCATCGCTGATGAGCAGGAAGCCGTTAGGTTCGGAGAGTTGGTAATGCTCGACCAGCCGATATTCCTCACATAAGCGTTCAAAGTGGTAGATGAAGACCGGATCTTGCAGAAAGGCGGCTTCATCGCCGTCGAGCGACTGCTGGAGCAAGCGTGTGGCATCCTGAAAATGCTGCGCCTGCAGCTCTTTGATGCTTTGGTTCAGATCGGCCGCGACATTGTGCCAGCCCTTGCGAATAAACCGGTCAATGAGCCCCTTATTGAAGCCTTCTACGGCGACCTTCTCATCACCGACTCCGGTGAAGAGAATCTTTCTAATATCCGGATTGCTGATGTGTTGGCAGAGTTCCAGCCCGTTCATGCCGGGCATGACATAGTCGACGACCACTACAGAAATCTCGGAGAAACGCTTGGGATCGGTGACCACCTCCTGCAACGCAGCGACATCCTCGCACTGGAGGTGATCACGTATGGGCCAGCCCACACTCTCCCGGTGCTGATGGAGGCAGCGCTGATAGGGGCGCACGTCATCCTCGCGACGCTGCAGGTGCTCAAGAGCCGCTCTGGGCGAGTCGAACAGCCGATACGCTAGGCCCTCGTCGAGCTCCAGGCTGAGATTAGTGAGGAACGTAGCGTCATCGTCGATGACTAGCACGGTCGAAGGGAAGCGGTAGGCGGGAATCGCCTTGTCATCCATGATCGTTCACTCCTGGGAAAATCAGCATGAACTCGGTGTATTTACCATATTCCGTCTTGCAATGGATGGAGCCGCCAACGCTTTCCATAGCCATTGTGCAAAACGCCAGCCCAATATCGGCCCCCTGGTTCGCTGCACGTGAGCAATAGACGCGTTTGTAAATATATGGCAACACTTGTGGCCGGATACCGGTACCAGTATCCAAAATGTGCAAGGTGCCATGCGCGCCGTTGCATTCGGTCCAGATTCTGATCTCGCCGCGCCCGGCCTCCCTGCCCACTTTTGCCGTATCCCCCGCAGGCTCGCTGCGACTCGAGCCCGTTAGTGACCCTCCGGTTCGGGTCGAAATAGGGGTTTTTAGGCGCTCCTTCGACTGTTTGCGCCGAAGGAACGTCGTGCGCCGAAAACTTCCTGAAGCAATAACACCTAAGTCAAGATTCGGCGCATGTCAATGAACCCCGTCACATTCACGCGCTGTCAGCCTATTTCTATAGCCGCACTCGTGTTCACCCGGCGATTCTTGGTTCGCGCCGGCGCCGAATTCTCCCGGCATGGCCGGAGCCTGGTATGTAGCGTGGATCGCGCGATGTTATGGTTATGCTGGCCATCCGGGCGTAAAACCGCGCGCATCGGCATTATGCGTCGCAGTTGGGCCAACAGACGATTTTGGGCGCCATCTCCTTGGCGAAGATGATCCTGAGAAACGACATAGAACGGAGTGGTCTCATGCCTGGCAAGCTGTTCATGATCCTCGGTAGTCTGAATCTTTTTCTCGGTGTGGCACTAGGGGCTTTCGGCGCTCATGGTCTGCGTGCTCGCGTGGCGCCTGAAATGCTCGCAGTTTGGCATACTGCGGTGGAGTATCAGCTCGTCCATGCCCTGGGCATGCTTGCGGTGGGGCTGGTGCTGCCACAGCTGACGGCGACTAGTGGTGTGGCTGGGGCCGGTTGGCTGATGCTGGGCGGAATCGTCGTCTTCTCCGGCAGCCTCTACGGGTTGGTATTGACCGGAGCGCGCTGGCTTGGTGCCGTGACGCCCTTCGGCGGCGTGCTGTTCCTGCTTGCCTGGCTGCTGTTGGCATGGGGCGTCTGGAGAAGCTGGCGCTGAGCGCAATTATTCATCGCAACTGAGCGCGCGCTGACTCGAATTCACCTCGATCAGCTCCCCTGCATCGAAGGTCAGGATCTGCATATCCGCGAGGGTGCGCTCGATCAATGCCTCATAACTCGGAAGCAGCCGCGCCTCAAGCTGCTCCAGCTGATGCGCACGGGATTTGGTACGCGGGTGACGACTGAGCAAGGCACAGCAGTCCTTGTAAGGCTCGGTCGATAGCTCGTAGGTCCCGATTGCCCGTGCGCGTTCGATGATCTCCTGCTTGTCCAGCCCGATCAACGGCCGGAGAATCGGCAGGGTGCTTGCCTGTGAGTGGCAGACTATGTTCTCAAGCGTTTGTGAGGCCACTTGGCCGAGGCTGTCGCCGACCACCAGCGCTTGTCCTCCCTGGCGCTCGACGATGCGGGTGCCGAGGCGAGCCATGAAGCGGCGAAAGAGAATCATTTCAAAGCCCGAAGGCGGCTGATCCAGCAGCGCCAGATCGAAGTGCGTATAAGGTACGAAGAACAGCCGCGAGCGCAGGGTATAGGTGCTCAGACGCTTGGCAATACGACCGACCAGATTCTCGGGCAACGCCTCGGGGGCGAGATGTGTTGCGCTCAAGTGCAGGAAATCGACCCGGCAGCCCCGTTTAGCCATGAGAAAGGCCGCCACCGGGGAATCGATGCCACCCGAGAGGAGGCTCAGCACGGGGCCCGCGGTGAACACCGGTAGGCCGCCAATCCCTCGGAGGCGGTGGCCATAGATGTATATCCCCTCGGGGTAGATATCGATGTAGAAGCTCTGATGGGGGCGCGAGAGATCCACTCGAGACCAGTCCGTACGCTCGATGATTGCCGCACCCAAACGCCGGGCGAGCTCATTGGATCGCAAGGGAAAGCGTTTGTCGCCCCGGTTGACGCGGACTGCGAAGCTCGCATGCGCTTGCCAGTTCGCACGGGCGACCTCCACTACGATTGCCTCGATCGGGTGCGGTTGCGAAGGCTCGCCAGACCAGCGAATATCGTCGCGGGAGAGGAATACCGCGGGCGCGACCGAGGCGATGCCGGCTACCTCCCGCAGGGTGGCGGCGACTTCGAAGACATCGGCGCTCGGCGCCTTCGGAATGCGTACGGTGATGCGATTGTGACCAGGGCGCACAGGCCAGTGAACACCTCCGCGCAGCAACCGGTGCTTGATGTTGCGCCGCAGCTGAAGCTCGAATTCGCGACGGTTTTCGCCTTTGAGCGCAACTTCAGCGTAATGAAGCAGGATCCGATTAATCTGCATAGCCAACCTGTACCGGAGCGCCGATGGAGGCAGTCCACGGGCAGCGAGCCGACTTTTCTCCCCGGATAGCACTCCTGGACGCCCACGGGCGCTATTCTATAACGTGTTCACCTAGGGCCGCGCAGGACACCGTGCGCTTACGCGTAGGCCGACAAGCCGCGGAGATTAGGACGTATCGGCATGCAGACTCCGAGTAATGGCAACAATTTGTGTTGTTGCAGCATGGGCGCAGGCGCGCTCGTTCTGGCGCTGATCGTATCGGGCTGTGCCAGTGTCTATCGGTATGCTGATCCACCCCGTGTCACCCTGGCGGGCATCCGTATTCTCGGTGTGACTCTATTTGAGCAACGCTATGGGCTCGACCTTCGAGTTCAGAACCCCAACTCGATCGATCTGCCCATCGAGGGCATGAGCTACACGCTGGCTGTCAACGGCTCGGAGTTCGCGCATGGCGTCAATAACCAAAAGACGGCGATCCCAGCCTTTGGGGAGGAAATCCTGCATGTCATCGTGGTGGCCAATCTGCTCAGCACACTCGAGCAGCTGCGGCAGTGGGAACAATGGCCACCACGGAAACTCGACTACGAGCTCAGTGGCAAGATCAAGCTTGCCAACATGGCCGTCAGTCTGCCATTCGAGTACAGCGGCGAGATTGAGCTGCAGGGCGGGGAGCCTCCTTCACGGGCGCCCGACTGAGGTTGGTCTCTGGCGGTGATGTTGGGCGATCACGGCGGCTACGCACGCGGTCAGGCGTTTGGCCGTCGGCAGGTGCAGGCGCTCGTTGGGTCCATGGGCATTGGCGTGGGGGCCTAATACACCGCTGATCAGGAATTGGGCAGTTGGGAATCGTTCTCCAAGCATCCCCATGAACGGAATCGTGCCCCCTTCGCCCATATACGCCGCTGATTGTCCGAAATAATCCCGGGAGGCCTGATCAACCGCCTCGGTAAGCCATTGCCGTTGCGGTGGAGCATTCCACCCCGTGGTTGCCTGAGTCGCGTGGAAACGCACTCGGCATCCAAATGGGGAATCCGCCTCCAGCAGCCGTTGCAGCAGATCGCCCACTGCCTCCCCAGAGACGGTAGGCGGTAGCCGCAAGGACAGTCGCAGGGTGGTTGCGGGTCGCAGCACATTGCCTGCATCGGCGAGCGCGGGCAATCCTCCGGCACCGGTGACCGCCAATGCCGGCCGCCAGGTGCGGTTGAGTATCAGCTGCTCGGGATCCTCGGTAGCGGGCTTGGCGCCGGGGACGAACGGAAACCGCTCGAATACTCCGGCGCCCAGTATCGCGCCGGCGCGGCGGGCCTGCTCA
>JAKDMK010000444.1 GCA_030452365.1 Nitrococcus sp. | reverse complement strand
GAGCGCTCTGTCATCGAGTGCGACGAAGGCCGCGGGCAGGTTTTCCTACGAGCCGCAGAGCACGCGCACATAGTCGGCGTGGTTGAGGTTGGCGATGAGGGCTGCCGCCACGTTGGGGCGAACGCCAGATCAAAAGTTGGGGTTCTCAAGCTCACGCCAACCTACGGGGCTGCAAACGGACTGATTCAGCGCGGGCTTCGGCCAGCAGTTGCTGCCAGTCGTCGGGCGGATGGCCGTTTGCAAGTATCTTGCGAAAAACCCGGTAGGCGTCATTACTGCTCTCGTAGGCACGCTTGGTGTCCGCGTCATTCACCCATACGTAGACGATTACCTTGCTCGGGGCGTGATAGCGGAAGAACAGCCGGTATTGCTGGAACAATTTGGCACGAAACCAGTGCTTGTGATCTTCCCCGGGGGGGTTCCCTTGCCGGTACTCAGGCCGCGCCGGGTCTTGCGGAATGACCTCGAACACGAGCTTGGCGATGGCCGCAAGCCGTTTGCTGGCGTTCCTCTTGACGTAGCCGGCCGAGTCTTTCTGCTTGAGGGCCTCAACCTGCTGAGTCAACTCCTCGATCTGGTTCAAGAACAACGGATGGGCGAACATTGTCCAGCCGTGAACGACCGAGAGAGTTGGCTTCGCCCCCCTCATTCATCATCTGCCAAGAGAAGGGCATCGAGATCTAATTCCATACTATTGACCAGCGACCGGATACGCTTCAAAAGGTTGGTGTCGACTGACTGAAGCCGCCCCGGATGGTTGGCGATGTCGCAGGCCAGGAAGCCAAGAAACTGGATAAGTATCGGGTCTTCGTCCTCAGCGGGAGCAGCACGTGTGAGCACGACCTCACCGTCGGAACGGATCGTGTAATGAATCTTGTCGCGCTTGCCGAGCTTGAGCGCACGGCGGACGATTTCCGGCACCGTGGTCTGATAACGGTCGGTGAGCGTGGATTCGACTTCGAGGGTGACAGCCATGGCACTCTCCGATGAAAGGAACGCATATCTTAAGTGATAATGCAGATGCATTACGTCGTAAATGCAAATGCATTGTCACATGCCGGCTGCTTACTACCGGAACGCGGGTTCGCCGAGCATTGCCCTGAAGCGTTAGGAAAGTACTGATTAATTGCCTTATTGTGATTCCGGCTAAACTCGGCAGATCGAGGTCAAACGTTACCGGAGTTATCTGTCGGGTAGTCGAGCAGAAGTTCAGTATCTATCTCATCGCGGATGGCCGACGAGATATGCAGTCTCTGCTTGCGCGCAGATTGCTGCGGGCATAATTCTCAAAAGCCCCTCAACCGCCTTGTTTCGTCGACGGCAATACGTCCGACACGGCAAATCGGGTGCCAGGAAGCGCCAAAGGTGTTAATGCGCCGTCGGGCTTAAAGCGCCGAGTTGAGCCATAACGGCCCTCTTTCGGCTCCTGCAAAACCTCCACGCTACCGCCACTCAAATCCACGATCCAGAGTTCTACAATGCCCGCGCTGGCATAGAGCGGCGCTTTCACCTCACGGTCGTGGTGCAACGACGAATCGGCGACTTCTATGACGAGGAGCACATCATCCGGACGCGGGTGAGCGTCCGCGTAACGCTCCGGCCGCCCACGCAGTAATGCGATGTCCGGATAGAGCTCTGAGTCGTCCGAGAGCACGAGCGCATTCTGTGGTGAAACCACGATTTCGCTGCCAACGCCGCGAGATAACAATTGCACGAGCAGGTTCACGCAGGCGGCATGCCGCGGCCCGATTGGCGCCATCGTCAATAACTCCCCAGCCACCAACTCCACCCGCTCTTCATCGGCAAGAATGCCGGCGGCGCCCATCCGATGGTACTCCGCAACTGTGAAACGGCGCCGCTCCCTTGCTTCAACAGGAACTGCGAATGCGCTCACGTATCGACTCCATCGACGCCGCGCGCCGATCACTGCATTTACCGTTAATTATACCGAAGCGATCCCTGAGGAGTTCCCTGGTTTCCTAAGCGTGACGATACCGACGTCGGTAATCGGGCAACCTGCCTCAGCCTGCCGTCTCTCCTGATTCCCCTCTGGTCGACACCAGTGATCGAGCGGCGCCACTTACCAAGTTACGCACTGTTCCATTCGTCGCCCGGCATGATTCGGCGCATGAATTCATCGAATAGAGGAACGGTAAAAGCAGTGTCACCATGGCTCGGACTCCAGATCATGCCTTTTGCAATCAGCTCGATGTCCTGGTATTTCACCTTAAGCGCACGGGCGAAGCCGGCCGAGCCGCACGCGCGCCAACGCAATCCGCACCTGCTCTCGCAGCTCATCGCGTCCGGCAAGTTCCGGCGGCGGAGTGCCTGCACCCGGGGTATAGGGGTTACCGATAGGATCTATGCGCTCGATTATAGTAAACTTAGAGAAGTTATCCAGAATCCATAAACTCTATAAATTTGCTCAAACTACCCCTGCGGCTCGCCGCCGCACATCGTTATTACTCATCGCCCAAGTGGTTGATGGGCGTAGCCGCACGCATAAGCACCCGCGGACTGCGCGACGTATCACCCCGCGCGTTCAGTTGTACCGTCCATTCTCCCCGGGACATCGTATTGGAGACCCCGCGCGATAGTCATCGCTGCGGCTCAGTCTTCATCGAGCTCTCGGAAACGCTCCGCGAGGAAATCAACCAACATCCTGACCGACGGCAGGAGCCCGCGCCGCGAGGGGAAGACTGCGTGGATGATCTCGCGCCTGGGTGCC
>JAKDMK010000098.1 GCA_030452365.1 Nitrococcus sp. | reverse complement strand
GTCACCCGTCACCCGTCACCCGTCACCCGTCACCCGTCACCCGTCACCCGTCACCTGTCACCTGTCACCTCTCCCTCAATGCCCGTTGGGCTTGATCGCCCGCGGCGGCTGCCAGAGCCCGAGTCCGGGCGCGCGCTGCCCCGGCGCCTTGGTGCCGAGGAATTCGGATTCGATATCGAGCCCGCTCGCGCGCATGAATTCCACCTCCACCTTGGCGGAGTTGATGACCGTTTGTCGGAATAGGTGTCTGACCCCATTTTCGAGGTTGGACACCTAGGGAAATAGGTGTCTGACCCCTTACCCCGACGAACGGTATTGTTTTGGCGATGAGCGGTAGCTTGGCGAACCGCAAAACTGTCTACAAAGACAAATAGCGCTCTTTATAAATCATAATGTTAGCAGCCCGCGCGAGCGCCTATTTTGTAGACGGGTGCATCAAATTTAATGTATATTATCAGTGAGTTAAACATACTTGGCATCCTGACTACGGATCAGGAGGTTAGGGGTTCGACTCCTCTCGGGCGCGCCAAGTTTTCAAGAGGTTACAATTATTTCGCGGGCGGCTGTCTACAAAATTGGCCGAATTGTCTACAAAATTAGCGAACCGGGTCGACGATGACCCGTTCGCGCGCGCGGATGTATATCTCGGTCGTGTTGCTGTAGAAGGGGAAAATGGGGTCAGACACCTATTCTGGGAAGGTGACAGGTGAAGGGGGAGGTTAGGAGTTAGGGGTTAGGAGTTAAAAGAGGAGAATAGGGGCCAGAACCCTATTCACTCGATTCCCGTGCCCTTTTCCTCTCCCGACGAACGCCTGCCAACACCCCCAGAAACTGTACTATTGGAGCGTCGCCGGTCTAAAGAATTCAAGAACTTAGGTGCGCCGCGCTGTGCTCCGAATAGTACACTCGTCGCCACGTATCTATATGAAATTCCGGCGAAATATGATGATCGGCTCACCTTTCAGGGATGGAGGTTTGCTGAGCTGAAAAGCCAAGCAGGGCGCGGGTTTTCAGCCTGTGCTGTACTATAAAACTGGGGGAAAATGGGGTCAGACACCTATTCTCGGAAGGTGACAGGTGAAGGGGGAGGTTAGGAGTTAGGAGGTAGGAGTGAGACTTCCGTCGCCTCACCCCTACCTTCTCACCCTTCACCCTCTTACCCGTCACCTTGTCACTCTCTCCCGCTATCCACTCTCCCCTACACTTGAGACCCACGTCATCACCGCGCACTTGGCCGGCTGCTAGAGTGAGACGCTCAAGGACGAGCGGCCATCCCCTTCCGGCCGTATTGCGCTCAGGGACGAGCGTTTTTTTATAGGGAAATAGGTGTCTGACCCCTTACCCCGACGAACGGTATGTTTTTGGCGATGAGCGGTAGCTTGGCGAACCGCAAAACTGTCTACATAGGCAAATGAAGGAAAATGAAGGAAAATGGGGTCAGACACCTATTCCCCGAGGGAAAATGGGGTCAGACACCTATTCTCGGAAGGTGACAGGTGAAGGGGGAGGTTAGGAGTTAGGAGGTAGGAGTGAGACTTCCGTCGCCTCACCCCTACCTTCTCACCCTTCACCCTCTTACCCGTCACCTTGTCACGCGTCCCTCGTCACTCCTGTGGATAACTTGTCCAATATCGCGCCTGGGCGCCGCACCAACTCGTTGATTGTATTCGCCTTAAATTTGGTGGTCGGACAGCGTTTTTTGGCGGATTTCGCCGCAAGTATCTGATTAATAAGCATTGACAATCGGACGCCAGATCCGTCAACCTAGGTTCGAATCCTAGTCCCCCAGCCAATTAATTCAGATAGTTACAGCGCAGTAAGCCGCAGGACAAGAAAAAAATTGAACAAATATTGGACACTTGTCCAATAAAAAATCAGCGCTTGACCTCATTCGGGCGCACCCGCCTGGGCGCTCTCTGGTAGTGCCGGCGCAGCACCCGCACGTCCTGGTGGCCGAGTAATTCGTCGTCGTCGGTCTCGCTGCCGGCCTTCGCTCTGAGGTCGTGCAAGGTAAAGCGCTCGGTGAGTTTGCCCTGCGCGAGTGCCTGGCCAATCACCCGCTTCCACAGCGTCTGGAAGCCGTTGCCCGTGTACGGCTTGCCATCCCTGCGGCAGACCAGGTGCAGCCCAGCTACATCGCGCAGGCGCTTTAGCTCGCCGATAACGGCGCGCAGATCCGCGCTCCACAAGATGAGCAACGCCTTGCCGCGCTTGACCGCCGGGATTCTAAGCCCCTCATCGGCAATCTGATCGCGGCGCAGCGTGAGTATCGTACCGATGCGCAAGCCCGTGATGGCCGCCAGGCGCATGACCAAGCCCACCACCGGCGGGGCGAGGTCGTGCACGGCCCAGAACTCGGCGTCGGTGACGTAGCGCGTGCGCGGCGATTCCTTGTTGCGCGCGACTTCCCGGCAAGGGTTGGACTGCACCACGCCCCAGCGAATCAAGTAGCGGTAGAGGTGGGAGAACAGCGCAATCTCACGATTAGCGCGTATCGGCGCGCCCCGTGCATCCATATAGGAGTAGATGTCTGTTGCGAGCACATCCTCGGGCAGCATGTGCCCGAAGTAGGCGCGCAGTTTCTCTATCTCGATGGCGTTGTCTTTTTGCGTGCGCGGCGCTTTTTGCGGCGCGATTTTGGCCATATAGCGATCCATATAGCGATTCAGCGTGAGCGCTTGCGGCAGGGTCACCTTGTCCGCGTAACAAAGCAGCGCGGCGCGCCTCTCGCGCCCGAGGTTGTGCCACTTGCCCGCCATGGTGACGAAGTAATAGCTGCCGTGGCGCAGATAACACCGCGGCGGCAGATCTCGATTAGCCATGCGTTTTCGTCCCATTGAAAGCTCCCCAGTTGGGCTCGGTTCTTCGAGTTTTGCCCGATTGGGTCACATTTTCAAGCCAGCAGCGCGCGACTCTGGGGTGGCCATCGGCACCGATGATGTGGCGAATGCCAGCCCTTTTTAGCTGCTCGACCTGCTTCGAAGGCCGCCGATAGCCCGTGAGCGCGGCCACCTCGGCGGCTGTGAGCACCACGCTCATAAGCCCACCACCCGCTCGCTTCGAGCACTGCGCGCGCTGCGCGCGCCGATATCCCTATCCATTGTCTCACACTCCTTTTCGCGCGGCGGATGCGTCGCCTACGGGGAACGGGGAAACGGGGTCAGACACCCGGGGAACGGGGAAACGGGGTCAGACACCTATTCCGCCGACACCTGATGCGTCTCGTAACCGCGCTCCTTTAGCGGGATAGGTGTCTGACCCCGTTTTCCTCACCTGTGCTGCGCGCTGGGTGCGTATGTGTAGTAATCCAGGCTCAGCACTAGGCGAATCGCCATCGCCGCGGTCTGGATCGCCTCGGCGCGCACCTGTGCATGGCTGCTCTTATGCGGTTCGTAGCTGAGCTGCACCATCGCCCTGGTCAGCTCTCCATATTCCTCGCCGAGCACGGCCAGTGCATGCAGCGGATCATTTGGCCAGCGGGGAAACTTGGCAATGCCCCTGTCGAGCTCGGCTTTGATCTCCGCGATCTCCCTGTTCATCCATCCTCCGCAGGCGTAAACACCTCGTCACTTGTCACCTTCCCCATGTCACTCGTCACCTGTCACCCGTCACTTGTCACCTTCCCCATGTCACCCCGGCGCCAACACGGCTACTTCGTTGGGCCGCTCGCCCGGTTCAATGACGATGTTGGCCTGCGCAACGATCGCATCGGCCTCGGCGCGGGTGTAACGCCCGGCCTCCTCGATCGCTCGCGTATAGCCCCACTTGGCGGGGCGCCACCAGGCGCCGTGCTCGTTTGACCACACGAGCCATTTGCCATCGGCTGGTGTGGGCGTGGGGATGTCGACCGCCTCCCGCTCGGTCTCCCGCAGCTCCCCGTCCCAGCCGCTATAGATGAACGTCGGCGCTTGCCCGGTGAGCCGGCGGTATTCCGCGGCCACCGCTTTGCGCATCGGCGAGTCCGCCACGCGCGGCAGGTGCGCCTCATCGACGTCGCCGATCAGGCATGCCCAAAGCGTCATTGGTCTGTCTCTCCTCTATCGCGCAGCCCCGCCAGGTGCGAGCCCAGGATTGACCACATGCCATCGAGTGGGGTCGCTTTGGTCGCATGCTGGGCGCAGAGGGCTTGCACGGGATCGGCGGCGCATACGCAGCCGCCCGGCATGTGGTAGATATCAACGGCCGGCGCGGTGCACAGGCGGCAACGAATAGGCGGCGCTTCGGCCATGTTTGCGTATCCTCCCTATTCCCCGCCATGCCCGTTGCCGCCGAGCGCGCGCGTGGGCTGCCACAGCCCTAATCCCGGCGCTCTTTGGCCCGGCTCGCGCACGCCGATGAACCCGGTGTCGATATCCGCGCCGCTGGCGCGCAGGAAATCGACCTCGACCTTGGCGGAGTTGATGATCGTCTGCGCCACCTCGGCGATGGCTTTGGCGCGCTCGATCTCCATGGGCCGCTCGCTATCGTGCAGCGCCTCAAGAGTTACAAAAAGGTGATTACGCAGATCAATAATACCGTTTTTCATGCCCGCTCCTTGATCGCTCTTTTGAGGCGCTCATTGACTAAAATGACCTCGCGCAATTGCGGTGGATAACCCAGGAGGCTATTGCGCCTTACGTGCTCCGCGCGCGCAATCAACATGAGGTTATCAAGGCGGATATTGCCCCTATTTCCATCGCAAAAGACCAGGATATGCCCCTCGGGTATGGGTCCAAAAGCGCGCGCCCAAATAAGCGCATGCACGCTCACCCAATTGCGCGTTCTGCCAGGGCCTGAGTAATCGCATACTTTTTTTTGCAATACGCCGTTGCTATCAACCCGAAAACTGCCGAGCGGCCGCCATTGCATCGGGCGGTGGCCGTCCTTGAACCAGGCCTGGGCGCTGCGTCCACCGCTGTAAAACCCGACCATGCCCTTATTCCATGGCGTCAAGCCGGGCTTGAAGCGGGTGCGCAGCGCCGCCGCATTGTGCGTGGCCGCCTTTTGCGCGCCCTGCGCCTTTTTGTACGCCGCGCTTTTAACGATCCCTTGCTTTACCGCCATGTGGTGGAGGGCGTGCGCGGAGCGCCCGAGCGCGCGCGCGAGGGTGGGCGTATCCGTATCGGGGTAGCGCAAGCGCAGCGCGCGCAGCTCCTCTCGCGTCCAGGGTTTTTTTCTCATCGCGCGCTCAGGCGTATGGTGCTGCGAGCACACCCGACTTCCCGCTCGACTTCCCGCTGTGGTGGCCCGACCAGGCGCCGCCGGCCGTTGGTCTGTCCCATGGTGATCATGGCGTCGTCCTTGCCGTCATGTGCACGCATCGGCGAGTAGATCGCCTTGTGTGCCGGATTGCTCGGCCTGCGCCAGATTCCTGCATGCCAACGCGTAGTAGCTGCGTTTGAGCTCCACGCCGAGAAAGCGCCGGCGCATCGTCACAGCGCAATAGCCCTCTGATCCGATCCCGGCGAATGGGGATAGCACCAAATCATTGGGATTCGTCCACAGCTCCAACGCGCGCTCGATCACATCGAGCTGAAGCGGGCAAATATGCCGTTCGTCGTCGTTATCGCGCGCCGCGCGATACTGCAGGGTGCGCGTGGCATTGATGTCCATCCATACCGGGGAGGCGGTGCGCTGCCAGCGGTGGACTGGGAACGACTCGCTGGTGTGCGTTATTGGCTCCGGGTTAGCGCCCGGCTTGCGCATGGTGACCAGGTAATCCGCGATGCCCTGGCGGCTCATGGCCGAATCTTTCTTGAGCTGCTTGTGCAGCAAGCCGAGCGCCTTGGTGCGCTGCATGGCTGTTACTGGATCTTTCCATATGCACACTTCGCTGTGATATATCCAGCCGGCATCAACAAACATCCGAATCAGCTCGCCGCGAAAGTCGGCAATGCCGATGAACCCATGAGAAGCCTTTCTGATCGGCAAATTCATGCAGTGAAATGACAAAAGCCTGCCAGGCTTGGTTACGCGCAGCAGCTCGTCTACCAAGAACCGGAACTGGCCGTAGAATTCTTCATCCCTGCGGCAATTGCCCATGTCATAATCGGACGCGGAGTAGGTATACAAAGACGCGAATGGCGGCGAGAACAGCGTATAATCCACGTGTGCCTCTTTCTGCTCGCCCAGCACATCAACGCAGTCCCCAAGATGCAGATCCCAAGCCTGCCCTTTTGTTACATCACGCTCGTATTCGATTTTCTCCACGTGACCTCCACGTATTTCCCGGCGCATGGCCGAGCCCATGTGCTCGACCATCGCTTTTTGCATCTCCACCATTTGTGCCTCTTTACGCGCAATGTTTTGCTTGATCGCGCCAAGCGAATCCGCCGTAACGAAATGCACATTTACCTCCTGCGTTTGGCCATATCGCCAGCACCGCCGAATGGCTTGGTATTGCTGCTCGAAAGAGTCGTCCAAGCCGACGAAGA
Organism: Nitrococcus sp.; assembly: GCA_030452365.1. Lineage (GTDB taxonomy): Bacteria > Pseudomonadota > Gammaproteobacteria > Nitrococcales > Nitrococcaceae > Nitrococcus. The sequence continues at coordinate 1,474 of JAKDMK010000098.1, read as the reverse complement.
TCATGTTGCGGCAGTTTTGTAGATTCAATCCATGGCCGAAGATCGAAGGCTTGCTTATCAGCACCCTCGCCGTACCATCGATGAACGCCAGCACCGCTGATTCCTTGGCGCTGATGTCGTCACTACCGGCCACGCTCACGGCATCGGCAATGGCGGCGGCCAGCGCCTCTTGCTCAGCGTTAAGGTGACACCAGACAAGCCACTGCTCGCTCGATGCGTTAACGATCTCGGCCACCTTGGCCACCCGCTGCACAAGCGTCGCCCGCTTGGCCTCGCGGCGCTGCGTGAGCGTGGTAGCCACGCCTGCAAACAGCTCTCCGTGCGGCACTGGGGACTCCACGGTGTGTTCATGGGTCTGGTAGGGATGCAGATCGTAGCCGGCATCGGCGAAGCCGATATCAGATGGCCGGCGGATGTACACCGCCCAGGTGGCAAGCCACATCCAGAACTTTCCCTTGCCGTGGCCTTTGAGCCGCCACTTGCTGGTTTGCCCGCCGTCATGGGTGAAATACTGGGCGAGCATTTCCGCCATGCTCATCACGCCCAAGAATTCGCATTGGTTGCCGAGCTCCATGTGGTCGTTAGGCGAAGGCGTTGCGGTGCAGGAGAGCCGATACGGGATACGCCTGCAGGACTCGATCAATGCATTGCGCGTCGCGCCGTCGCGATTCTTGATGATGCCGGCTTCGTCGAGCACCAGGCCGGCGAACGAGTCGAGTTCGAATCGCTCCAGCATCTCGTAATTGGTCACCGTGATGCCGGGTCCGACATCCTCCTGAGCGCGGCAATAGCGCACCTGTATTCCGAACTTTCCGGCCTCGCGCACCGTCTGGCGCGCAACGCACAATGGCGCCAGGATGAGCACGCGGCCATTGCTGTGCTCGCACACGCGATCGGCCCACTCGCACTGCATCGCGGTTTTCCCAAGACCTGTGTCGGCGAAGATTGCCGCGCGCCCGCGGCGCAACGCCCAGCGCACGATGGCGCGCTGGAATTCGAAAAGCCGTCCGTTGAGGCGTTCGCAATCAAATCCGCTCGGCACGTCGGCGTATTCCTTCGCCACGACGAATGCTCGGTAATCGGATCTCATTGCCGCGCCACCGGTCGCATGGGCAGTTGCCTCTGGCGCCTAATAGGGGTCCGCCTAATAGGGGTCAGACTCGACTTCCCGCTCATCTTCCCCCCCCCCGCCAGTAGGCGAGCAAAAAGCCGATCGCCACACCCGCGAGCAAAATGACGATGTCCTGCGCCACGCCGCTCATCACTCGCAGCCCCGCCCAATGCGCCCCGGATTGTCCGCCGCGGTGAACGCGCGCCAATGACGCCAGCCCTGCGGGCAGTGAAAACCCCACTCGCGCACGCGCGGGCCGGTGATGAACAGTGTAATGACCGGCTCGGCATCGATGAGCGCGAGGCGGTGGGCGCTGCGCGCGCGGCGCAAATCCTTGTGATAGACGTCGGTCAGTACCTGATC
>JAKDMK010000443.1 GCA_030452365.1 Nitrococcus sp. | reverse complement strand
GCCGTGCTCGGCAATCTGCGCCTGGGCAAACACGTCGGGGTCGCGCAGGTCACGCCGGCCGCGCTTAAGGCCGCGCCGCATGCATCGGTCTCGCAGGTCGCCTATGCCGTCGGCTTCAATGACCTCTCGTACTTCGGGCGCATGTTCCGGCAACTCGTCGGCGAGCCGGCTACCTGTTACCAGCAGCGCTTGGGCCAAAACCCGGCGCTACGCCAAACCGCCGCAAAATCTTGGCGGCGCCGTTCGCCTGACCGCCGTGCTCGGCGGCTATATCGGGCGCAAGCATGATGCCCCACCGGGCCATCAGGTGAAGTGGCGAGGCTATGAATATCTCACCACACTGGGTATCGGTTACGAACTGCGCGCACAAGGAGCCTGAATTGAGCAGTCACTTATCAACTCGGTCCGCACGATATGTGGTCAAAGGGTAGGACTAGCGCAGAAACAAACCCGGATCGACGCCGAAGCGCTTGCCCAACTTGACCATGACTGCCTTGCTCATCTGGCGCTTGCCCGAGACAATCAGCGAAGCGTTCGGCTGGCTGCCGATTACCTTGCCCAGGTCGGAGACGTTCATTTCATTGGCTTCCATCAGCGCGCGGAGCACATCCAGTCCCCCGATCCCCGGTGCGTCGTACTCGTCCTGGCGATCGTAATCTTCGAGCAGAAGCGTCAAGGCGTCCAGGTAGTCCTGCTTACCCGTCGATAGCGTGCCTTCGTCGACCGGAGCCAGTTCGCGGATCAGGACCATGGCCCGATCATGGTCCTGTCTGGTACGGATCGGCCGCAGTGGAAAATGGTGAATCAGCGCTAGATAGTCGGGGTGGATTTGCGTTGAGGTGCTCATAGTTGCCTCTTCCATTTCTCCTTGTCATATTCGGCATGCGTTAGAAACCGAAGGGTGAATACCACGCCTTGGTTGTAATGGATCGCCGTGATCAGTCGGTACCGATTGCCCGCAATGTTGAAGATCGTCACCGTGTTACCACTGGCCACTTTGACCGGGTCGGCGTGGGAGAAGCTGCGTCGTACATCCTGGATGCCCTGCCACCGGGCCGACTTGGTGACCTGGAGCCAGCCAAGCAATGACGGGGCCGCGTCAGCCCTTTCGCCAGCCCAATCCCGAATTTGCCTAGCGGTAACAAGCCTCATGCTGTATTGCATTATGCAATATTCGGCACTCTATGTCGAGCACGCATAATTCAATGCGGCAGCTTCCCTGAGCGTCGCCCAGCACAATCGCACTTGGGCCACGGGCGCCAGCGAGCGCATCCAGCCTGGCTGCGTTGTCAGCCGGGCGCCTCAATGCCGCCAATGGCGAACTTGCTTCTACGCGAACCCTTACCAGCCAAAGCATTGGCCGGTCCTTGATGGAGGATGCGCAACTACGTGTGTTGGAAAAGCAGTTGCGACGACGCATCAGGCCGTCTGCGCGGGGGCGACCGGCTGGAACGCGGGGAGACAGCCGACAACACCAAGGTTTCAGCGTAATCCCCGTAATCTCGATTGCGCAGAATAATTCCACTCATGCGCAGATAAATCCTAACTTCCCGGCCGCGTTTGGCGGGATGCTGACCTTTGCCGGCGCGAATGTGGTCGATCGCGAACGGCTGGTGATCGCACCAGGATCCGTGCCTGCTGTCGCGCGTGGCGGTGGGCATGGATGGCGGTAAGCTAGAATGACGCTGCAGGCGTAACTGCGCACGCCCCTTCCGAGCAGGATGACTTTTCCATACTGTCATTCTGCGTGGAGCCTTCAGGCGGAGTCGCAGAATCCAGTCGGTGGATCCTGCGACGCTGCTTCGCCGCGCGCAGGATGACGGGGGGCAGTAGTTACCTGCAGGCAACGAAACCTTCGGCCAAACTGAGTCGAAAGTGTCGTGGGCGCCATCGATCCGTGGTTCGCATTTGTGCTGGCAGCGCTCGCAACGTGGCGCATCACGCATCTGATCGCCGAGGAGGATGGCCCAGCGGATCTGATCCTGAAACTGCGATCGACGCTCGGCACGAACGCGCTCGGAACACTGATGGATTGCTTTCAGTGTCTTTCGCTGTGGATCGCCATTCCCTGTGCTTTCGCCGTCACCCGATCGCTGCCGGAATGGGTGCTGGTCTGGCTGGCACTGTCAGGCGCGGCCTGTCTGTTGGAGCGCTTCCGCGCAGCCCCCGCGGATTTGCCGGCCTACCCGCTGAGCTTCCCGGAGAACCACGACGATGTCGTGTTGCGGCCAAGGGAAGGTGATCCTGAGGACCGACGATCCCTTTGAGGGGAGGCTAAAATAATGATAAGCGCAAGCATGAACGGTTCTGAGGCAGGGGGAGGATGCAGGATCGATATCCGCATCGAGAGTCAAGGCGACGCCAATGCTCATGGCCTGCGCGGAGGATCAGAGGTGTCGCGTGACACGATAACGACCCCCGCCCTTCGACATGAGAGTTCGCCGCGCGCCCTGAGCGAGTGTCGCTGGCCGCTCGTGGATACTATCGATTCCTGGACAGAAATTTGGCTGAGCCATATGGGAGGAACGTGCAATGGCTAACGATAACGGCACATGTTGTGCGGGTCCCGGCTATGCATCGCCCAAGGAGGCGATCAAGGCGCCGAGGGAAACTATCGTCTACACAATCTGCATTTACACCGGCACCGGAATAGAGAAGCCGGACTACCTCGCCACGATCGATGTCGACGAGGCGAGCCCGACCTATGGCGAGATCATCCACCGCACCGAG
>JAKDMK010000442.1 GCA_030452365.1 Nitrococcus sp. | reverse complement strand
GCATTCGGCCGCCGTTGCGCGCGGCCTGGCGGCGTTGCTCCTCCCTCAAATATTCTCGATATTCTCGGTCGTCGCGCCTTGCCAGCCACACGCAGCGACGCCATCGGTACGTGACCGTAATTACGCTGCGGACCACTAGGGCAGGCCGGCAGTCGATTTACCATGGAAGCATACAGGGTACCCATGCACTGTGCCGCTTCGGATGGGGCGCTTGCTGGTGCCCGCCAGCGGGGAATGCAATCGGTAACGGTTGCTCAGTTCTGACGAGCCAGAGCGATAATTGAGGAACGCAATCATGCTATGCTACAAAGTACAAAAGAATATTATGTTTGAGGGGGAGCCATGGGATGGCGTGCACAATAGAAAAGCGAAAGCTGCTTTACGTCAATGGGGGTGGAGCCCGCGAGCTTAACGGGCTGGGGGCACTGCAAGAGCACTGGGATATCCATACCGTCACGAGCATGGATCGAGCTCGCGAGCTGATCGAGGGTTCCGAATTCAAGGTCGGCCTCGCACTGCTCGAAGAGGAGGAATCCAAGCTTGCAGCGTGTGAGGATCTGCTCCTTTGCGACAAGCAGATGGCGTGGGTGGCGCTGCTCGAGCGCACATCTCTGGAGCAAACGCTCTTGCGGCGTTTGATCCATGGGGCCTTCTTCGATTATCACACCCTGCCGGCGGATCTTGATCGCCTCGGCCAGGCTTTGGGGCATGCCTATGGAATGGCCGCGCTGAAGACCTCTACGCTGCCGAGCGAAGGCCAGCAGGGCGAGTACGAAATGGTTGGGATCAGCCCGCCCATGCGCGAGCTTTTCAAGACTATTCGCAAGGTGGCGTCGGTGGACGCACCCGTACTCATCCAGGGTGAGAGCGGTACAGGTAAGGAGCTGGCCGCTGCGGCCATTCATGAACGCTCGCGCCGGGCCAAGGGGCCATTTATCGTGGTCAACTGCGGAGCATTGCCCTCCGGCCTCGTTCAATCAGAGCTTTTTGGGTACGAGCGGGGCGCATTCACCGGCGCCTATCAGCGCAAGGTCGGCCGCATCGAGGCGGCACATGGCGGCACGCTATTCTTAGATGAGATCGGCGATCTGCCATTCGATATGCAAGTGAATCTGCTGCGTTTTCTCCAGCAGCAGACCATCGAGCGGGTCGGTGGAAGAGAGCCGATCGATGTGGATGTGCGGATAATTGCAGCAACGCATATTGATTTGGACAAGGCGGTGGCGGAGAAGGGGCGCTTCCGGGAAGACCTCTACTTCCGGCTCAATGTACTGCGCTTGCACATGCCGCCATTGCGCGAGCGCGATGACGATGTCGATCTGTTGGCCTGGTTCTTCTTCAACCGTTTCGCCGCCGAGCGTAGCCCGTCGCTGAAAGGCTTCAGCAGCCAGGCCCTGGAGGCGCTGAAGCAGCATAGTTGGCCGGGTAATGTGCGCGAGCTAATTAATCGAGTCCGCCGGGCCGTGGTATTGTGTGACAAGCGATTGATTACGCGGGCTGACCTTGGGCTGGAGCGACGCCAGAGGGCCAGGCGTATTATGACACTGGCTGAAGCGAAGGATGGCGCCGAAAGCAGTGCCATCCTGGGCATGCTGCGCCAGATGAAGGGCAATGTCTCACAAGCAGCGCGTCAGCTCGATGTCTCCCGGGTCACACTCTATCGACTGATGGAGAAGTATCAAATCCGTTTGTAAACTAAAGTAGACGGTGTTTAAGCGCTGTTACAGGCAGAGCCAGGCCGCTCTGCCTGCGCTTATAATAATGTCCATCTAATCAGTGCGATGCACTATAGGCATCCGAATTGCCCGACGCTTTGGGGGGAGCGTCGAGGTTGAGGGCGACGCAGTGAATACGACAGCTCAGAGGGTGCCTATCATCCGGCAACGCTATCGATGCCGGTGGTTGTTCTATTGCACGGCGGTGACCGTGCTTGTTGTTGCAGGCAGTTGGGCGGCGAAGAATTGTGCCGAGGAGCGCCTCGGGCAGGCAGACGCCACTTCGAGCCACGCGCCAGCGCATTTTCAAGCCGAGACGCTGGATGACAGGGTTCTTGATGCCATTAACGGCAAAGGCGGCGTCGATGGTCTGCGGCCGCTGATCAATCTGAGCATTGTTCTGTGGGATGAACCGGGTCGAGGGGGCACCAAGCGGCAGGCGCTGGCTGAGAATACCCCAGGCGATACGATACACGGGTTGCTTCTCAAGCATCAGGACGCGCTATCAATCCGTAGGAAATAGCGCTGCTGCGCGCAAGCCCGGTGCGGCTCGATTGCCCTTAACCGGGTCCGCGCCCGGCGATCATGGTGGTGACGCTGCTCGGCCGGCAAGTGCCGGCCACCCCCCGCCGAGATATTGTTCGAATAAGCATTGACCGGGGCTTGAGACACGCTATAATGGCGGTCCCTCAGCGCAAGGCAATCTACAGTTGCCCTGAAATCCTGGCTGAGTTTAAGTCTGACATGCCTCCTATGAGGCGTTGGCTGCACGGCGCCTAAGGAAGTATGCTGCCGCTACACGCCTTACGACGTGAGAGCGTGCTCTTTAACAAACTGGACCAGATAACTTGTGTGGGCGCTTGCGTCGAGCGGCTGGCTACGTCAGCATCATCGGCGCAGCGACCTCGGAAGTTCCGAGATGGTTTGCGTCGAGTCAAGATAGTTAGGCAATTCAGCATGAAACTGAAGAGTTTGATCCTGGCTCAGATTGAACGCTGGCGGCATGCTTAACACAT
>JAKDMK010000441.1 GCA_030452365.1 Nitrococcus sp. | reverse complement strand
GTCCTAATCATCCCAAGCGCTCAGGCTTTGCCTGGCGCACCTAGACTTGACCCCGTTTAGACCCCTAACCGCCCGCGATCGCGCCGATGATCCGAAACGGCTCGGCGCCCTGGGCCACGGCGTCCGGCAGCGGCGCGTCCGGCGGATCGTGGGTCACGTCCTCGTTGCAGACGAAGAACCGCACCAGCGGTCGCCGTCGCCGCGTCTCGTGATCGCGAATCGTGCCGCGAAGCATCGGGTATCGGGCCTCGAGCGCATCGAGGATTGCCGACTGGGTGATCGAGCCTTCGACCGCGAGCGCGACGTCGCCGTCGACGCCGGCCAGCGTGCGCAAGTGATACGGCAGCGCGACGCGGATCATGACAGCGTTTGTACCTCGACCGAAAGCACGCTCGGCAGATCGCGCACGATCGGCGACCAGTGATCGCCACCGTCCGGCGATGCATACACCTGCCCACCCGTCGTGCCGAAGTAGATCCCGCAGGGGTCGAGCGAATCGACGGCCATCGCGTCGCGCAGCACGTTCACGTAGCAATTCGTTTGCGGCAAACCGTCCGTCAGGGCTTCCCATTCGTTGCCGCCCGTGCGGCTGCGGTAGACGCGGAGCTTGCCGTCGGGAGGATAGTGCTCCGAATCGCTTTTGATCGGCACGACGTAGATCGTTTCCGGCTCGTGCGCGTGCACGTCGATCGGAAACCCGAAATCACTGGGAAGGTTTCCGCTTATCTCGTACCAGGTCGCGCCCGCGTCGTCGCTGCGCATGATATCCCAGTGCTTTTGCATGAAGAGCGTGTCCGGCTTCGACGGGTGCATCGCGATGCGATGCACGCAGTGTCCGACCTCTGCGCTCGGATCCGCAATGTACTGCGACTTGAGGCCGCGGTTTATCGGCCGCCACGTCCGCCCGCCGTCGTCGCTGCGAAACGATCCGGCGGCCGAGATCGCGACGAAGATTCTGTCGATATTCTCGGGATCGAGCAGAATCGTGTGCAGGCACATGCCGCCGGCACCGGGCTGCCATCCGGGCCCGGATGCGTGGCCGCGCAGGCCGGCAAGCTCGCTCCAGGTCTTGCCGCCATCGCTGGTGCGAAAGAGCGCCGCGTCCTCGACGCCCGCGTAGACGGTATCGGGATCGCTCAGCGAGGGCTCGAGATGCCAGACGCGCGCGAACTCCCACGCGTGCTGTGTGCCATCGTACCACTGGTGCGTCGTCAGCGGCTTGCCGGTCGCGGCCGACGTGTCGTACACGAACTTGTTGCTCTCGCCCTTCGCAAACGCGGGCGCGCCGGACGGCTCCGCCGGCTCCTCGGGCGCCGCGCCGGCCGAGCCCGGTTGCTCCCAGGTCTGACCGCCGTCACTCGAGCGCTGAATGATCTGCCCGAACCAGGCGCTCGTCTGCGACACGTAGATGCGATCGGTATCGACCGGCGAGCCTTTCGCGTGGTAGATCTCCCAGCCGCCGAAGTGCGGGCCGGCGACCGACCATTTTTCGCGCTTACCGTCGGACGTCAGGATGAACGCACCTTTCTTGGTGCCGACGAGAACTCGGATTGCCGTCACGTTTCGATCTCCTTTAGCAGACTCGCCTCGTGTCTTCAGATGCCTACGTATTTCGAGTAGATGCTGCGCGCGACACTCGCCTCGGCAGTCCCATGAACAATCGCGCGGCCGTCGGGGAAGACGCTCAACGCATACGGCTTGCCGTGCTCGATAATTTCGACGCGAAGCATGTACCGATTGGCGACGACGTCGCCATGCTCGCGCAGCCGCGCGGCAATCTCCTCCAAGTCCACTCCAGTCGTCGCTTGCTTGTGCGTGAGCTGGACCGCATCTTGGCCGCAGAGCGTCGTCGCACCGGAGCCGCGCTCGCCGTCGAGATATTCAAACCGGCCGTGCTTGCAGCAGGGGCACTCACCGTGATCGTAAGCGCTTGCGACCCTGAGCTGCGCGATCGTGTTCGTCCACACGTCGATGTTGAGCAGCGTCGGACAGACGCGCTCGAAGTTCCCGGTCAACACTTTAAGCGCCTCAGCCGCTTGAAAGCTCGCAATCGTTGCCACGGCAGGGCCCAGGACACCGACCGCATCGCAGGTCGGGCTCGTGCCAGGCGGCGGCGCTTCCTCGAACAGGCAGCGCAGGCACGGCGTGGCCCGACTACCGCCGGCGCCGCGCTCCCATGGCGCGTCGCCGGTAGAAGTGTGCGGCAGGATCGCGTAAGCCGCGCCGACCGTGCCGACGGCACCGCCGTAGATGTACGGTACGCCGTGCTTGACGGCGAAATCATTGGCGAGATATCGCGCTTCGAAATTATCGAGACCGTCGACGAGGACATCGGCGCCCGCGGCGTACCGCTCGATGTTGGCGTGATTCAGATCGTCGACGACGGCCGTGACGCGCACGCCCGAGTTGATCCGAGCGATCCTGCGCCGGGCGGCCGCGGCCTTCGGGATCGAGTCGGCGACGTCCTGCTCGTCGAAGAGCACCTGGCGTTGTAGATTCGTGAGCTCGATCAGATCGCGATCGACGATGACGAGTTGCCCGACACCCGCGCGCGCGAGCAAATCGGCAATGAGGCTACCGAGCGCGCCGCAGCCGAGCACGGCCGCTGTGGACGCGAGTAGCCGGCGTTGCCCGTCCTCGCCGAAGCCAGGCAGGAGCATTTGGCGGTGGTAGCGGGTTAAATCGTCGCTCATGGCTGCGTGGCCGGGCGTGCCGGCGCCTCTCGCCCGTG
>JAKDMK010000097.1 GCA_030452365.1 Nitrococcus sp. | reverse complement strand
GCGAGCGCGAGTTATTGCTAATGTTCGCAGTATCGTCTGCTCGGAGAGAACGATGGCGGAAGAGGAACGCAATGAGACTAAGCGCAGAGAGGAGCCGTTTATCGATGAGCTCCGCGCTGAGCCGGGTGCGCAAGCGGGTGAGTCGATCGAAAGTCTGCAGCAGGCCGTCGAGCGGCTAACTGTCGAGTGCGAGTCGGCGCGCACCAGCGCCGAGGAAAATCGGAATCAATTTTTGCGCGCACGCGCCGAGCTTGAGAATCAGCACCGACGCTCGCAGCGTGATGTGGAACACGCACGTCGGTATGCGCTCGAGAAGTTCGCGAATGAGCTACTGGGGGTGAGGGACAGCTTGGAGATGGGCGCAAGCGCCGCGCAGGAGGCCCACGTTGACGTGGCCAAGTTACGGGAAGGCACAGATCTCACGCTCAAGATGTTCAATCAGGCCATGGAGAAGTTCGATATCCATGAGATCAATCCGCAGGGCGAGCGCTTTGACCCCGAGAAACACGAGGCGATGGCCGTCCAGGAGTCAGCCGCGCACGACCCGAATACGGTGATTCACGTGGTGCAAAAAGGTTACCTGCTCAGCGACCGTCTGCTGCGCCCCGCGCTGGTGATTGTTTCCAAGCCCGACAACCATCGTCCCTCCGGCGGCGAGATCGATGAGCAGGCTTGAAATACCAGTGCCTGGCCGCAATTAACCAAGCAGATTTGGATTCTAGCGAGCATGCCAACGGTCACGAGGTGAGAGAGGGAGCACAAGCTTATGGGTAAGATCATCGGCATTGACTTGGGCACGACGAATTCCTGCGTAGCCGTGATGGAAGGGGGTAAGGCCCGAGTTATAGAGAACGCCGAGGGCGATCGTACGACCCCATCCGTGGTGGCCTTTACCGAGGATGGCGAGGTTTTGACCGGCGCCCCGGCAAAGCGACAGGCGGTTACCAATCCGGAGAATACGGTCTATGCCGTCAAGCGTCTGATCGGCCGGCGCTACGAGGAAGAAGTCGTGCAGCGCGACGTGCGCGAGATGCCCTACAAGATCGTCAGGGCCGACAACGGTGACGCCTGGGTGGAGGTTTACGGCAAGAAGATGGCGTCTCCGGAGATTTCTGCCCGCACGTTGATAAAGATGAAGAAGACCGCCGAGGATTATCTCGGTGAGGAGGTCAAGGAGGCGGTGATTACCGTGCCCGCCTACTTCAACGACTCTCAGCGGCAGGCGACGAAGGACGCCGGTCGCATCGCTGGTCTTGAGGTTAAGCGCATCATCAATGAGCCCACCGCGGCCGCGCTGGCTTACGGCCTGGACAAGCGCGGTGGCGACCGTAAGGTGGCCGTCTTCGACCTGGGCGGCGGCACGTTCGATATCTCCATCATCGAGATTGCCGAAGTCGAGGGCGAGCATCAGTTCGAGGTGCTCTCCACGCACGGCGATACCTTCCTCGGCGGCGAAGATTTCGACCGCGCGATCATCAGCTATCTGATTGCCGAGTTCAAGAAGGATCAGGGCATCGACCTGTCCGGCGATCGGCTGGCTTTGCAGCGCCTCAAGGAAGCGGCCGAAAAAGCCAAGATCGAGCTGTCATTCGCTCAGCAGACGGAGATCAATCTGCCCTACATCACTGCGGATCGCGCCGGACCGAAGCACTTGAATCTGAAGCTGACCCGGGCCAAGCTCGAGGCGCTGGTCGAGGACATCGTCAAGCGCACGGCCGAGCCCTGCAGGATTGCGTTAAAGGACGCGGAGCTTTCCGCATCCGAGGTCGATGAGGTGATCCTGGTCGGCGGCCAGACTCGGATGCCAAAGGTGCAGGAACTGGTCAAGGAGATCTTCGGCAAAGAGCCGCGCAAGGATGTTAACCCAGATGAGGCGGTGGCGCTCGGCGCGGCTGTCCAGGCGGGTGTGCTCGGCGGCGACGTCAAGGATGTGCTGTTGCTGGACGTAACTCCGCTGTCACTGGGTATCGAGACTCTCGGCGGTGTAATGACCAAGTTGATCGACAAGAACACCACGATCCCGACCAAGGCAAATCAGGTGTTCTCTACGGCGGAGGATAACCAGACCGCGGTTACCGTGCACGTGCTGCAGGGTGAGCGGGAAGTGGCAAAACACAACAAGTCCCTTGGCCGATTCGATTTGCAGGATATTCCACCGGCCCCGCGCGGAGTGCCGCAGATTGAGGTCACTTTCGATATCGATGCGAATGGCATTCTGCACGTTTCGGCGCGTGATAAAGCCACCGGCAAACAGCAGTCCATCCAGATCAAAGCCTCAAGCGGTCTCAATGATGAGGAGATCGAGCGCATGGTCAAGGATGCCGAGGCGCATCGCGAGGAAGATCGCAAGGCGCGCGAATTGGTGGATGCCCGCAATCAGGCGGACAATCTCGTCCATGGCACCCGCAAGTCCATGCGTGACCTTGGCGAGAAGATCTCGGAGTCCGAGAAAAAGGACTTAGAGGATGCCATTGCCGCATTGGAAGAGGCAATGAAGGGCAACGACAAGGCCGTGATCGAGAGCAAAACGGAGGCGTTGGCGGAGAAATCCGGCAAGCTTGCAGAGCGCGCTTATCAGAGCGGCGGCACGGGCGAAGGGGATAAGCCCGGCGGGGGAGGGCAGCAAACCGGCAGTGCGCGTGAAACCGGCCAGGAAGACGTGGTCGACGCCGAGTTTGAAGAAGTCAAGGATGACAAGAAGTAATCCGGCTCGATGCCGGCGCAACGGGCTCTGTGTGTTCCCGCGCCGGCGGCAAGGCGGGTTCGCCCCTACCGCGCGCGCGGGAGCGCGGCGGTGGGCAGCGCAAGTGATCAGTGATCGGAGAGGGGCAACTCCCCCAAGTTGATGGATCTAGGGGGCCGAACAACTGGGAAGTGCGGTCCGATCTGATTATAATTCCCTCCGATTTTTGCAGGGGATGAGTCAAAACAGGGGCCGAGCGTTCAGCTGATGGCGGAAAGAGATTACTACGAGATTCTAGGGGTGGCGCCTAACGCGTCAGAGGCCGAGCTCAAACAGGCCTATCGGCGCATGGCGATGAAGTATCATCCCGACCGCAATCCCGAGAGCCAAGAAGCGGAGGTTCGTTTCAAGGACGCAAAGGAAGCCTACGAGATCCTGAGCGATCCGCAGAAACGCGCGGCTTATGATCAATTTGGCCACGCCGGTGTCAATGCAGGCGCCGGAGCGGGCGGCTTCGGCGCTGGCGCAGGCAACTTCGCCGATATCTTTTCCGACGTCTTTGGCGATATTTTCGGCGGTGGCGCCGGCCATGGCGGCGCGGGCGCATTCCGCGGCGCTGATCTGCGTTTCACATTGGAGCTTTCGCTGGAAGAGGCGGTTGCGGGTACCGAGAAGGATTTTGAGGTGCCCACCATGGTCAGGTGCGGGGCGTGCGGTGGAAGCGGTGCCGCTCAGGGCAGCAAGCCGCAGACCTGTACCACCTGTCAGGGGCACGGCGAGGTTCGTGTCCAACAAGGCTTCTTCGCCATCCGCCAGACTTGTCCCCGCTGTCGGGGAAGCGGCAGCGTAATTTCCACGCCCTGCCGGCGGTGTAACGGCAATGGCCGTGTTCCGGAGCAAAAAAACCTTTCGGTGAGGGTTCCGGCTGGCGTGGATACGGGCGATCGAATCCGCCTTGCAGGGGAGGGGGAGCCCGGCGAGAGAGGCGCTCCGCCCGGCGATCTTTACGTGCAGATTACCGTGCGTGATCACCCGATATTCAAGCGTGACGGGTCGCACCTGCGCTGTGATATTCCGATCAGCATGCCCACTGCCACGCTCGGAGGGGAGCTGGAAGTGCCGACCTTAGACGGTCGTGTCACTCTGCAGGTGCCTGCAGGAACCCAATCCGGGCGAATCTTTCGCGTCCGCGGCAAGGGCGTGCAGCCCGTGCGCGGCGGTTCGCACGGCGATCTGCTCTGCCGGGTGAAGGTTGAGACCCCCGTCAATCTCACGGCCAGACAGAAGGAGTTGCTCGAAGAGCTGGCCGAGACGCTGGAAGTAGGTGGTGACCGGCACAACCCGCAGAGCAATAGTTGGCTGGATTCAGTCAAGTCATTCTTTGAGAACATGAAATTCTAACCAACATGCCCGATAGCCGATGATCAAGATCGGTATCAGTGGGTCGGCCGGCCGTATGGGCCGCACGCTCATTGCGGCGGTCGTGCAGAACCCGCAAACAGAAATCACGGCAGCGATCGAGCGCCAGGGTAGCCGGTGGATTGGTACCGATGCAGGCGATCTGGCGGGTATCGGTAGCTTGGGTGTCTGTCTCGTTGACGATCCCAGGGCGGCGGTCACTCGTTGCGATGTGCTGATTGATTTTTCCTTGCCAGTGGCGACGATGGCGAATGTTGCGATTTGCCGCGAGGCAGGCAAGCCAATCGTCATTGGCACCACCGGCCTGAATGACGCCGATCGCCGTGAGCTTACCCGCGCGGCGCAGGTGTTGCCGGTTGTGCTGGCACCCAATTTCAGCGCCGGCGTCAACCTGGCGTTCAAGCTTATTGAGCTGGCCGCTCAGGTGCTCGGTGACGAGTTCGATATCGAGGTGATTGAGGCCCATCATCGCCATAAGGTCGATGCGCCCTCGGGAACGGCACTGCGCATGGGAGAGATACTGGCATCAGCGCTGGGGCGAGATCTAGGCTCCTGCGCGGTCCATAGCCGCGAGGGGCACACCGGCGAGCGTGCTAGCAAAAGCATTGGCTTTGCAACCGTGCGCGGCGGCGATATCGTCGGGGAGCATACGGTGCTCTATGCCGGGCTCGGCGAGCGCCTCGAAATCACGCACCGCGCATCCAGCCGCATGACCTTCGCCAGTGGGGCCATACGGGCGGCTGTCTGGCTCGTGCAGCAAGAAGCCGGGCTTTACGACATGCAGGATGTTCTTGGCTTGCGGGGCTAGGACCTGTTGACATTCAAGCCGGCCATATGCATGCAGCCGCGAGAGCATTGGTGATACTGCTCAAGATCAACCCGTTACGCATCCCCGTCCTCCCATTCGAACGTAATCCGCCAAGGGCCATCGACGTCAGTTGCATAGCGCGAAGAATTCGCCCCTTGAGCCGGTGGAGCCGATAGCCGGGAAGGTTGAACTCATCGAGGCAGCCGCTGGCGTGGCCACACTGGACAAGTCCTGCGTATCGTATAACTATGGAACAACGACACGCGCGACAGTATCTGGTGTATTGCATGGCGAACTCCCGCAGTGACGTGCGCTCGGCGCCGAACGCCGAGAATCACGACAGCCTTCGGCATATACTCTTGCAGCGACTCGAAGCCATTGCCGTGCGTCTGACCGAAGACGAGGTGCGAGCGGCGTTGAGCCAGGACGATCCGAACATGCTTGTTACCGTCCTGATGGCACAGATTCTTGAGGACAAAGCCACCTCCCCGCTAGCCAAGGCGAGAGCCAGGGGTATCGAGCGGCGCCGGCAGATTGTCGAGCAGGCAGGCGGAACAGTTCCCCTAGCGCTACTGGCCGAGCGCGAAGGGGTAAAGCCGGAGTCGATCCGTCGGCGCATACAGCGCGGTGCGCTTATTGCGCTGCAGGATCGCCACGGATACCACATCCCGAGCATCCAGCTCGACGAGGCTGGACGCCAGTATGAGCGACTAGGACCGGTGCTCACGGAGCTGCGCGCGGCCTCGCCCTACCGCCGTCTCGAGTGGCTAATGCAACCCCACTCGGAGCTCCAAGGGCGGTCGCCCATGGAGATCATTCGAAGCGGGCAGAGTCATCCGATGCTCCGCCCTCTTGCCCGAGCATTCGGGGAACAGGGAGGTGGTTGAGGAGCGCCTCCCGCCCGCCGATCTTGTGTTACGCTCCCTCCCCTCGGCGCCCGCGCCGCCAGACGGTTGCCTCTACCGAATCCATTATACAAAGCAGGATCCGAGATACTTCGGTACCGGCATTGGCTATCGGTTCAATGACCCATGCGAGAGTTATGGGGTCTGCTATCTGGCGTATCGCCAGGCAGGTGCCTTTGCCGAGACGCTTCTGCGCCATCGTCTCAATGATCTTGTCCCATGGGAGGATATCGAAATGCGCTCACTCGCGACGTTTCAACTGCGGCGACCGCTCAGGCTTGTGCCGCTCTACGGGCGGCATCTGAGCGGCCTGCGCGCCAACGCGACGGCAACCACCGGACGCTATCACCTCTCTCAAGCCTGGTCACGGGCGCTCCACGACCACACCGAGCGCCCCGATGGCATCGCCTACCGCGCGGCCCATGATGACGACGAAATAGCAGTTGCGCTGTTCGATCGGGCGAATAACGCGCTCGGCCACTCGGTTACGACTCCCCTTAATCGGTTACCAAGGCTTCTCATGGAGCTATTTGAGCGTTACCGCCTCGACGGGTGATCAGAGAGCGATCCCGATAATCGATGGACCGCTGATCGTGTTATCTGAGGGGCGCCGGCCGGCGTGATGGATGGCCTGATGGCGATGTGGAGCTTGGGCCTGATTAGAGGCCGCTGACGCGAGCGGCGGCGGCGTTTGAGGTGGGGCTATCGTTTGCGCCCCGCTCGGCGAGGGCGCCGAAGGAACAGCAGGAGGGATAACCGGCAAGCAAGCATTGATGTAAATGGTAACGTTCACCGTAATCCCGTAATCCCGTAATCCCGTAATCCACGTAATCCAACAATCGGCTCTTAGCAACAAATAGACTTGTGCGAATCACACTGTTAATAGTACGATAATACGCACGATAAGCAGTGTAGCGTGATGAGATGGGATCAATTACTGCCAATAGCTTGAAAACACGGGGCGTATCAGCAATTGCCGAGGCATTGACCCGCGCGACTGAAGCTCTGGTGTCGGTTCGTGGCAAGGATTGCTATGTCGTAATGGACTTGGAGCATTACCAGTACTTGCGTGAATCCGAATTGATTGCGGCACTTGCCGAAAGCCGATCAGACCTGGAGGCAGGGCGTTTTGTTGAAGAAACAGTAGATGAGCACCTGAAACGGCTTGATGAACTTGCATGAGTTATTCGCTGATTTTCACGCAGCAATACAACCGGCAAGCGGCTCGTTTTTTGAAGCTTCATCCCGACTTGCGGGAACAGTACCGCAAAACACTCGTGCTGTTGCAGGCCAACCCTCACCACCCTTCCCTACGCCTGCATGCTCTGAAAGGCAGGCTGAAAGGTCTGCACTGCGTCTCAATCAACCTGTCCTACCGCATTACGCTGGAGCTAATTGTTCAGGATGAACGAATTGTGCCAGTCAATATCGGTAACCACGATACAGTATATTGACTCCATTTGACCGAGTTTGCCGAGTTCAGCAGTAGCGTTGCACTAACTCAGCATTACGGCATTACGATGACACGTAACCGCTTGGAGAAGCTCGACGGGGAGAAGGCAGGCCAGTGGAGCATTCGCGTGGATGCGCAGTCGCGAATTTGCTTTCGCTTTGACGCCGGCGCTGCGTGGGAGGTCGAGTTCTGCGACTATCATTGATCGAGGTGGATCATGACGATTGACCGGAACACGCTGCATCAGACCCGGTTCGATGATGTCGTGTTGGCTGGCGAAGAGCGTGACAGCCCGATTTCTCCCGGCGAAATTCTTCATGAAGAATTTATGGAACCGCTCGGACTCTCCGCCGCGGCGCTGGCGCGTGCACTGCACGTCCCGGCGAACCGGATCACGGGGCTCATCAACGGGCAGCGCGGCTTGTCGGCGGATACGGCGTTGCGCCTGGCGCGTTACTTCGGTACGACGCCGGAATTCTGGGTTCGCCTGCAGGCCGAATATGATCTCCGCCAGGCGCGGCGAACCCTCGCCGAGGAGATCGAGCGCAAGGTCTCCCCTCGCGTTGCATAGCCAGCGTCCTACAGCCTATTGGATCTGGGCCAAGAGCGGAAACCAGGGACAATAGGGG
>JAKDMK010000096.1 GCA_030452365.1 Nitrococcus sp. | reverse complement strand
CATGACGAACACCTCGGACGTGCTGATGCAACCGGCTGACGGCGAGCGCTTTGACCTGCTCATGCCGCCATCGCGATGCCCCCTGTGTCATCACCGTATCCGCCCTTGGGAGAACATTCCGCTCGTTAGCTATCTGCTCCTGCGCGGGCGCTGTTCAAGCTGCGGCGCGCGCATTTCACCGCGCTACCCAGCCGTAGAGCTGCTCACCGGCATCCTCTCGGTCACCGTTGTGGCGCATTTCGGTATTTCCACCGCGGCACTCGCCGCATTGATCCTGACCTGGGTACTCATTGCTCTTGCCGGCATCGATCTCGACCATCAGCTACTGCCCGACGACCTTACGCTGCCGACCTTATGGTTGGGGCTGCTGCTCAGCTTGATACCCGTTTTCGTTCCCGTGGACACGGCTATTATCGGCGCCGCATCCGGCTATCTCGCATTCTGGGGGATTTATCATCTGTTTCGCTGGCTCACCGGGAAACAAGGCATGGGGCATGGCGATTTCAAGCTGCTCGGCATGCTCGGTGCCTGGCTTGGCTGGCAGTCCCTGCCCCTGATCGTGGTGCTTGCCTCGGTCGTAGGCGCCGCGGTCGGCATTGCCTTGATTGCCGGCCTGGGCCGGCACCGGGACCAACCCATACCCTTCGGCCCCTTTCTCGCCGCCGCCGGTTGGATTTATCTAGTATGGGGCGAGAACCTGATGCACACTTATTTTGCCCTCACTGGATTGGCTCGGTGATCCTGCTCTGAAAGCCGCCTCCTGCGCTTAGTAAAGTAGACAGCGGGACTGCTGCTGCGCTCGCCATATCGCGGGAGGCGTGGTGAAATAGCGTATTCGGCGATACAGATGTTTGCAGAAGCATTGTCAGCGCGGGGCGGGGCGCTCTGGCAGGACCATCGGTGGCAAGGTGGCGCACAATGTTGATCGTTGGGCTTACCGGCGGAATCGCAAGCGGCAAGAGCTCGGTCAGCGCCCGTTTTGCCGCCCGCGGCGCGGAAATCATCGACACCGATTGGATTGCTCGGGAGGTGGTTCGCGCGGGTTCCGAGGGGTTGGCGCGCATCGTCACCTGCTTCGGCAATGCCGCCCTCACCCCTAGCGGTGAGCTCAATCGCGCGCAACTGCGCCGTCGCGTGTTTGCTGATCCTGCCGAGCTAGCGCGACTCAATTACATTGTCCATCCGCTGATCCGCGCCATGGCCATCGCACGACTCGAGCAGCGGGAGGGCCCATACACGATACTCGTCGTGCCCCTGTTGCTGGAGAGTGGAATGGTCGATCTCGTGGATCAAATTCTGGTGGTCGATGTCCCGGTGATGCTGCAACGCCAGCGGCTGCTGGCCCGGGGCGATGCCGCTGGCGAGGATATCGATCTCATTCTCGCGGCGCAGGCTTCCCGCGCCGCACGGCTGACGGCGGCGCATGACATCATCGATAATTCCGGCTCGCTAGCGAGCCTTGATGCCGCGATAGACCGCCTGCACGCGCGTTATCTGCACAGGGCGCAGTATTCGACTGAGTGCTAACATTACCGGTACACGCTCGCGGATGCCCAGAATCAGCCGGGTAAACGAGGTTTTGCAATGTCTGAGCAAGAGACGCCTTCTGGATTACGCTACGAGGATTTGGAAATCGGCAAAGGGAAAAAGGCAACCGGTCGCGGAGAAACCGTGTTTGTTCATTATACTGGCTGGCTTGAGAATGGCACCAAATTTGATTCGAGTCATGACCGTGGTGAGCCGCTCGAGTTTTCCCTGGGTGCCGGGTTGGTCATTCCAGGCTGGGACGAGGGCATAATCGGGATGCGCCCCGGCGGCCTGAGAAAGTTGATAGTGCCGCCAGAGCTAGGTTACGGCGCCCGCGGTGCCAGGAACGTGATCCCGCCAAATGCTCGCCTGATTTTCGAGATCGAGTTATTGAATATAATGGGAAAATTCTGATATGCAATCCAATGTCCATCCCAATTACCGTCGTTAAGGACACATAATCGATCGGGATGAGACATTCGATCGGTATCGCGGGCTTCTAAAGGAAGCGTCGGCGTAACTACTCACCCCTCGTCATCCTGCGCGCAGCGAAGCGGAGTCGCAGGATCCAGCGGCCAGTTCCTGCGACTTCGCCTTACGGCGCGCAGAATGACAGTGCGAACAAGGCATTCTGCGCCGAAGGGGGTCAGTAGTTACGCGATGGCTTCCAAAGGCTGCGGATAATGCTCCCCAGCCTCTCAACGGGGGTGACCGACTTGCGCCGAAATGCATGGCCGCTTGCGTGTGGAATCGGCGGTCGGCTTGCCGTGGAACCCGCCGCCGATTTGCCGTGGAATCACTGGCAGGGTTCAAGCGCAACACGCACTCCCTGACGGGGGTCTACCTCTTCCCCTCAATGATCCCGACCAAGAAGCCCGGAAAGTCCCTCAGATTTTGTGTGCAGGCTCACAGCAAAGGGGCCGTGTAACAAGCATGCTCTACAAGGCTCGCGCGCAATCGGAGCCTTCGCACGCTTGGTATGACTCGCTACTTTGCAGAATAAGGGACTTGCTTGCATGTCTAAAAGGAACTTAGGCTTGCCTTATCTTGGGCTCATTGCAGCATTGCTCTCAGGGGCGGCCGCTGCGGCGCAGGAGACTGGCCATGAATCGCCCCGCCCCGTCTTGCAGCTCGCGCAGGCGGATAGTGGACAACAGCCGTCTACGGGGCAACCGGTTGGGCAGGCGCCGCCCAAGGAAGAACAGCAACGACCACAAGTGCAGGGGATGCCGCAGTTGGGAGGCGTGCTCACTCCCAGGGGCGTATTGGTCGTCACACCCTCGATCCGAGCCTCTACCTCTCAGGTCAACCGTTTTAACTTCAACGGCGTCGCTATTCTGGACACCCTGCTGATCGGCCTCGTCGAGGCCGAGGATACCGATCGTGACCTTGTCGAAGCGGCCTTGAGCTTCCGCCTGGGGCTGACCAACCGGTTCGAAGTCGGGCTCAAGCTGCCCTACATCTATCGCCATGAACGTACCACGCTCACGCTTGATTCCGGGAATACCCCGACGCAGACGCAGACTTTCGAGAATGCCGGTCTCGGTGACGTGGAAGCCTACCTGCATTATCAGATCAATCGGGGATTGAACGGCTGGCCCTTTTTCGTGGCCAACCTGCGCTATAAGTCAACCACCGGCACGGGCCCCTTCGATGTGAGCCGCAGCGCCCAGGGTTTTCCCACTGAGCTGGCCACGGGTTCCGGCTTTCAAGGCATTGAGCCCAGCGTGACGATCCTATTGCCTTCCGATCCCGCTGTGTTCTACGCCAACGTCGGATACCTGTTCAATCTGCAGGACGACGTGAACCAGACCATTGGCGCGGGCGACCAGGCCCAGCGGATCGGTGAGGTGGACCCGGGGGATGCTTTTCGCATGAGCTTCGGCATGGCCTATGCCATGAATCAGTACAGCTCCTTCAACCTCGGCTACCAGAACGATTACATCTTTTCTACCAGCACCCAGATCAACGGGGATAAATTCGAATCGAATCGCCTCATCGTGGGTAGCGCGATCATAGGGTTCAATTATGCCCTTTCCCCGCGTTCTCAGGTCAACGTCAGCGTACAGATGGGCGTCACCGCCGATGCTCCCGATGTCGTACTCACCGTGCAGTTGCCATTCGCTTTTGGCCTGTAATGGGGTACACCTTCGATCTCGTGGTCTTGACATAAGAGGCCGAGCGCCGATCGAGGATTAGGAAACGTTACGCTGGTCTTGCTTGACCTTGGTCTCGGCCTGCGGCGTCGAGATCTCGCCGGCCTCGCGCTGCTCTATCTTCTCGACAGGCCCGCGGTCCGGCTCATGCCTCTCGGCGCCACCCTTGCTCATAGCGTCCTTGAAGCCCTTGATTGCGCCGCCGAGATCGCCGCCAATGTTGCGCAGTTTCTTGGTGCCGAACAGCAACGCCACGATCGCCAGAACAATCAGCAGCTCAGTCACGCCGATTCCGCCGAAACCCATGATAGCCTCCCCGCCCTAGGCGGTGACCTAAGAAGCATTGCATTAATTGCCTTGTTGGCACATAACCAGTATACGCCACCACGGATTCGCAATCCCGTCAACAGCCGGCCCACCATCACTGGCGCCAGTGAATTTTACGAACCTTTTACGCCTCGGCCCCCTGAACCGGGACTTCCTCCGCAGTCTCCCGCCCCGCGGGCTGATAGGTTCCGGCTGTGGCGTGGCCGCGTAAGACGGGAAGCTCCAGCGTGCACAAACTGAACGCATTCGTTCTTCTTGCATTCTGTGTGTTATCGGCGTTAGCCGGTGATGTTCGCGCCGAGACCACGGTTCGGGTGCTGGAGACCTACCCCGCGGGGGACGTCATCACGCTGGGCGAGCACCAGACCTTCTACCTGCGCATCGGCTACTCCACGGACGAACCGGTCAGGATCTGGGCGCGGCCCTATTTCCAGGGCAACGAAGTGGACGCCGGCAGCAATCCATCGCGCGTCTACGCCGGCAGCGGCGAGGCACTCGGCTGGCTCTTCTTCATGGAACCAGGCAAACAGGTGGACGAGGTACGCATCAGTGCAGGGGAGCGTTCCCCGTCTGGCCCGCGAGCCGTGGCGACTTACTCTGTACGGATTACCGGCAGCAGCCAGCCCGCGGTAGCGAGTACGGAGCCGGCCTGGTTGGTCGAGCTCCGCAACGAGGATAAACGCTTGCAGCAGGAAGCCTATGAGCAACGTATGAGCACCCCGCCGACGGCCGGGGAGACGCTGCTCGTCCGCGTTCTCTTGCTGGCGGTGCTCGCCCTCGGGGTCGCCGGCATCGCGGTGCCGGTGTGGGCATGGTGGCGCTGGAGCGGCGGCTGGAGAGTGGCGGCAGCGGTGCCGGCGGCGATGATGGGCTTCGTGGTGTTGCGCATCGTGCTCGATACGGCGGCCGATCCGACGTCGCACAACCTCTGGCCGTTCGAGATCCTGCAGGTCGGCTGCCTCAGCCTGGTGGTCATGGGGGTGCTGGGCGCGGCACGCAAGTTTTCCGGTGCACAAGCATAATGCCCCAGTATCTCAGCACGCTCGTGCTGCTCATTTTCGGCGGCGGCATTCTTGCCGTGGCATGGTATGGCCATCGCGATGGCGTGCTGCCGGCCGGTTCGAGCTTCAGCGGCAGGCACATGGTAAGCCGGGAGGCGAATTTCTTCGCTTTCTATTTCTTTCTTGCCATGTACTTCGCTGGTGGCATGGCGCTGGCCGTGTGGGGGCTGCTCTGTCTGCTGGGAATGGCGCCGCCGCTGGCGTGGCGGTAGAGCGTCAGGAGCGCTATCCGTATCCCGTTACGAGTCGTCGTTCGAGCGCCGCCTCGGTCGGCCGCACCCGCCTCCCTCCAGTGCCGCCAGTCAGCCGTGCCAGCGAGCGTCGTGCTCGTCCTGCCGCTCGCTCCGGCCGTCGCGGAAGAAGCGCTCGTAGTATGCGTCCTCGACATGGTGCGCCTGCAGGCAGATGCCCGGCGCGTGGATCGCCTCGCAATGGGCGGGAAAGCGGCCGTGGGTCTCGTAAATGTAAGTGCAGATGTCGCGGGTGCAGTCGACCACATCGCGCTCGTACTCCGCCGCCTCGGCGAGATAGCGGGCGCCGAAATCGCCCTTGTAGATGCGCTCGAAGATGGCGGGGTCCTTGTAGAGCCCGCCGGGGCCGAACTTAGCGGCCACGACGGCGTCTACCGCCTCGGCCATCGAGGCGTAGTGCGGCGGGCACATGGCCCGGATGAGCGGCTCACCCCGGTGGTGGAGCCCGATCGGATGGGTGCGGGCGTGCCGCATCGCCCGGATCGGCAGCGTGTGCCAGCGCAGAATGTCCATGGGCTTCCACTTGGGCGAGGCGTAGTCAAAGCCCAGCATGGTGCCGTAGCGGCCGCGGAACTTGGGGTCGCCCATCAGCACCGGCGCCAAGACCGTGCCGTGGATCCAGGCACCGAGACCCATCGCCTCCGTCACGAGGAACAGGTTCTGAATGAGGAGGCTCGCCTCGATCTCGGTCCACATCCGGTAAATTAGGCCGAGCGGCACCTTGATGTCAGAGTTGAGAAAGCCCTTGTCGATCCACTTCTTGGTGCCGGCGGGCCGGTAGAAATTGCGGTCGTCGATGATCGCCGGCCGCGCCCTCTCCGGCTGGGTCAAGAGGTGCATCAGCCCATTGATGTACTGGTGACTGAGGTCGACCACCGGGAAGAACACGGTGGTGCCGGGGCGGTTCGACAGCAGCCGGTTGCTGTCGAGATACGCAGGAAAGTCCCGCATGTCCGCCGGCACGTCGATCCGCCGGTCGAGGATCCTGACCTTGGCCTCTTCCGCCCGCGCGATCAGAATCTCCTCGCTCCAGGCGTCGGTGCCGCCCTCGAGCGGCGGCAGGCGCTTGAGAAAATAGGTCCCCTCGTCGTTGATCATGAAGAAATGGGTGCCCTGGGCGTTGTCGGGGCTGCCGGACGTACGCCCCTGCATCACCAGGTTGGGCTTCGACATGATGGGATCGCCGGTCTCGGCGTCCTGCCACGGCCGGTCGGGCATGGTGAGGCCGGAGGCGCCGGTCGCCGCGATCAGGATCGCCTCCTCGATCTGCGCGAGCGGCGCGGGCTCATTCTGGGAAACGTGAGACATCGACCCCGCCGGAACGTCCGACCCGCGCGACACCCGGCGGGTCCGGCGGGACCAGAGGACGCGGGCGAGCGGCTCCTTGAGGAACGATCCGAGCCCGGGATGGGTGTGTGCGGTATCGTTCATCGCACGGGCCGCCATGGAGCGAACGCGCTGGCGTCACGCGGCAGGACAGGGGCGAGTTCGGGGCAGTGGCGCAAGAGCACGCTGGTCATCGAGTTCCGCTCGACCCAGTCAATGCCGAGGGGTGAGTAGATCTCGGGCCGGAAATCGACGGTCAGGAACCGGTCGGACTGCAGCCGGCGCGACGCCATCAGGAGGAAGATGCGGAACGCGGTGTCGGAGAAGCCGAAGCCCTCGGGCGGGTTCTCGCCCAGGAGCCCGACCACCGTGTCCACCTTGTCGATCTCGCCGTAGATCTCACGCGCCAGGCGGTTGGTCTCGGGGCTCGCCGTGAGGTCATCCCAGCTGCGGATCTCGGGCATGCGCAGCGCGCGGCGGAAGCCGTTGTAGCGCGGCACCCGCCGTGCCCTGGTGCGCACGATGTCGACGACCGCAAGGTCGATCACCTCGCCGGCGCGCTCGAAGTGCTGAAGCGCCTTCGGGAAGTTGTGCAGCGTGATCGCGCCGGGATGAGCGACGCCGAAGGAGTACATCACGTCGCGCAGGCCGATCCGCCGCATGCGCTCGTCGGCATGCGCGCCCTGGATCTCGAGGAAACCCATACGCTCGCGCTCCGCTCCAGTGGCGTAGTTGTAAAAGATGTAGTCGTCGGGGATCAGCGGGTGCATCCGGTAGATGGTCACGAACTCCTCGGTAAACGAATAGGGGACGCCGTGGTGATCGGGCTTGGTCTCGGTGATGCCCTTCAGGGCGTGCACATCGGTCAGCCAAATGCCAAGCCGGATCAGCCACTCGCCCGATGGCGGCCCGTACCAGTTGGTCTTCAGCCCGATATCCAGCGTCTCGGTGGCGAGGATCGCGGGCGTCCACTCGATGGTGTGGATCTTGGCGATGAGCGCGGAGACGATCAGGCGCGCGGTCTGGTACGCCCGCTCGTCGTCCCAGTGCGGGTATTCGCGTTGCAGCTCGTCGATGAGGACGTTGTGCTCGCGCGCGAAAAGCGTGTGCATGGCCGAGAGGCCCAGCCACCAGCCCTCGTTAAAACCGGTCACCTCCATGCCCTGCAGGTCCGTCGGCAGATAGCCTTTCTCTAGCCTGAACCGCGCCCCGTCGCGCAGGGTCGCCGCGTGCTCGGCCGACTCGCCGTAGAGTGCCGA
>JAKDMK010000440.1 GCA_030452365.1 Nitrococcus sp. | reverse complement strand
TGCTGCATGATTCCCATGACGAGGACCATATCCGCTTGCACCCCATGGCTTTGCCCACGCCGGTCTTTGGTGCCGCGGTGCACGCTGCGCGCCACGCCGATGAGCAAAAGCTCTCCGAGGTACTCACCAAGCTCGCCGAGGAGGACCCGGGGCTACGCATCGAGCAGAATCGGGCCACGCACGAGACGGTGCTCTGGGGCCTGGGTGATCGGCATCTGCGCCTGACCCTGGAGAAGATGCAGCAGCGCTATAACCTCGAAGTGACGACCAAGCCGCCCTCGATTGCCTATCGCGAGACCGTCACGGCCGCGGCCGAAGGGCACTGCCGGCACAAGAAGCAAACCGGTGGGGCGGGGCAGTTCGGCGAGGTGTTTCTGCGCATCGCACCGCTGCCGCGCGGGGCGGGGTTTGAGTTCGTTAACGCGATCCGCGGCGGGGTGATACCCGGATCCCTCCTGCAGGCCGTGGAAAAAGGCGCCCGCCAAGCCTTGGAGGAAGGAGCGGTCGCGGGTTATCCCATGCAGGATATCCAAGTCACGGTCTATGACGGCAAAACCCACCCGGTGGACTCCAAGGAAATCGCCTTTGTCATTGCCGGGCGCAAGGCCTTCCTCGAAGCCGTAGCCAAGGCGCATCCCATCGTATTGGAGCCGCTGGTAGAGCTGACAGTCGATGCCCCGAGTGCGGCCATGGGCGATATTACCGGGGATATCGCGGCCCGGCGCGGGCGCATACAGGACTCGCAAAGCCACAGCGAGTGGGTGACTCTAAAGGCCGTGGCGCCCTTGGCCGAGCTCGAGGACTTTCCCTCCAAGCTCAAGGCCCTGACCGGCGGCGAGGGCAATTGCAGCGTGCAGTTTAGCCACTACGAACCGGTGCCGGGACATGTTCAACAGCGCCTCGCCACCGAATACAAACCACTGGTGGAGGAGGCGTAGGCAGACCGGGCGTCGCCCGGGCGTCGCACCAAAAGCAAGGAGGCCCGCCGTGATCCGACCACCCGGCCCTTCCGCCAGCGCTGACGCGCCGGCGGCTGCGCACACGCCCGGTAATACGCCTGCAGACGAAGGGGCGGAGCGACTGCGCGCGCACGTCGCGCAGCTCGCAGGCGAGATCGGCGAGCGCAACGTCTACCGCCCGCGCTCGTTAGAGGCCACGCAGGCGTATCTGCGCTCGTGCTGGCAAGAGCAGGGCTATGCGGTCGATGAACAGGCTTACACGACCCGCGGCGTGCGCTGCGCCAATCTCGAGGTTACCGCATCAGCAGGCCAGCTCGGGGGGCGGATCCTGCTGCTGGGCGCGCACTACGACACGGTGCCTGGCAGCCCTGGAGCCAACGATAACGCCACCGGCGTGGCCACCCTGCTCGAGCTCTCCCGGCGCTTTGCCAAGGCGAGCTTACCCTGCGAGATGCGTTTCGTCGCCTTCGCCAACGAGGAGTCACCGTTTTTCCTCACCCGCGATCAAGGCAGCGTGCGCTATGCAAAGCGTGCCCGGGCACGGCGCGAGAACATCCGCTTGATGATCTCTCTTGAGACCATGGGCTGCTACCGCGATCGGCCCGGCTCGCAGGATTATCCACCGCTGCTGCGTCGCTTCTACCCCGATCGGGGCAACTTCATTGCCTTTGTCTCCAACCTGAGATCACGACCGGCCTTGAAACGTCTGGCGCGAGCGTTTCGGGCCGCCAGCGATTTCCCGGCAGAGCATATCGCCACTCTGGCCATAATCCCGGGAGTCGCCTGGAGCGATCATCTGTCATTCTGGCGCCAGGGCTACCGCGCGGTGATGATTACCGACACGGCGTTCTACCGCTACCCCTACTACCACACCGCGGAGGATACTCCAGACAAAATCGACTACCACCGTCTCGCCGCCGTGACGCAGGGCCTCACTTGCGCACTGTGGACGCTCGCCCACCAGCGCGGCCTGTGAGTAGGTCCTGATCCGGCCCAAAAACTGTTGCGAATACCCAATATGGGTTTTAATATGCCCATTATGGGTATAAAGCGCCATTCCACTAACGAAGTCCGACCGCCGTCACTAGCAGACGCGCTTTTCTCCTCCACTCAGCAGCGGGTATTAGGACTGATTTTTGGCCAGCCGGAGGGCAGTTTCTTTGCCACCGAAATCATCGGCCGGCTCCGCGCCGGCTCCGGCGCCGTGCAGCGTGAGCTGAAGAAACTGGCCGACAGCGGCCTGGTAACGGTCTCGCGCGTCGGCAACCAGAGGCACTACCAGGCCAACCCCGATTCGCCCGTGTATGCCGAGCTCTGCAGTTTGGCACGAAAAACGGTGGGACTTGCCGAGCCGTTGCGCAAGGCACTAGCGCCGGCGTCGGCCGCGATCGATCTCGCGCTGGTATACGGCTCGGTGGCAAAGGGCACAGCCACGGCTGCCAGCGATATCGACCTGCTCTTGGTCTCAGACGGCCTGACCCTGGAGACCGCCTACAGTTTGCTGACCGAGGCGGAGCATAGCCTTGGCCGCACGATCAACCCCACCCTCTACACCACCAAGGAGTTTCAGCAGCGGTTGCGCGACGGCAACTCTTTCCTGCGGCGCGTGTTCGCCGGGGAAACACTGCTACTGCAAGGAAGCCCGCCCAATGACCGCTGAGGCATTGGAAAACCTGGCCCGGATCGGCCGATTGAAACGAGAGCCCACCGCGCAGGCCGAGTAGCATGGACCTACCTTTGCGTGAACGCATGCAAGGGTCGAGGGATAAACGAAACGCAAGGCTT